>DPLR01000633.1 GCA_003541895.1 Cytophagales bacterium
TGATTTTGCTTCGGCCGAACGATTGCTGAAACAGTCAGTGGATATGGATTCTTTTGTTGATAAAGTTTATTTTTATCTGGCAACTGCTTACTTGATGAACAACAAAAAAGAATTGGCCTGCGCGGCCTTCAAAAAATCAAAGGAGCGCAACGATGGTTTGGTGAATGCAGAATTGGAGAGGGCATGCAAATGAATTTATCAGGACTTGTAAAGCAGTTAACTCATCGGCTGCAACTTCCGTTGCCGGGCGAAGTAGCGCATGAACCCTTGCGTGCTACTCCTGTAGGTGAGCTGAAACCTAAATTTACTCACAGTGTTGCACCGAAGTTGGGAAGCGTGCTCATCCTGCTGTATGAAGAAAATGGTCAAATAAAATTTCCATTGACAAAAAGGCCCGACTACCTCGGTGCTCATGGAGGTCAGGTCAGTTTTCCCGGTGGCAAAGCGGAGCCGGGAGAAACAAAAATTGAAACTGCTCTGCGCGAAGGTGAAGAAGAAATTGGCGTGCCAATGAATCTGGTTAATGTAGTAGGTAACCTCAGCGATTTTTTTGTTATCCCAAGCAATTTCATGATTACCCCGGTGATTGGGTACACTTCTACAAAGCCCCGCTATGTGCCCCAAGAGAGTGAGGTAGTGAGAATTATTGAAGGTAATTTGAGTGATCTTATTGAAGAGAATGCCGTGCGGGTGAAGGAAATTTTGGCCGCCAAAACCTATCGCATGATGGCTCCTCATTTTTTAATTGAAGATGAAATTGTGTGGGGAGCTACGGCCATGATGTTGAACGAGTTCCGTATGATTGTGCGGGAAATAAATCCAATCTATTCCTGAAGCAATTGCCTAACGTAAAACACTAGGAATTCGTTTTAAGGCTTACGCTTTGACAGCATCTGATTTTTTCTTTTTGTTTGATGGATTTAGTTTTAAATTTAATTTCAACTAAAATTTTCTGTCATGAACAAATCTGTTTCGCCTATAATAGCCTTCGGCTTATTTCTAATTTTGCTTTCGGGCTGTGTTCCTAAAAACGAATTGAAAGAGGGGCAAGGCTATCTCAATGTGGATGGTGGAAAGATTTGGTATCAAGTGGTGGGTACCGGAAACAAAACCCCTATGCTGTTGCTGCATGGCGGTCCCGGGGTTCCGAGCTATTATCTGAAACCGATCAGTGAGTTGGGCAACGACCGTAAAATAATTTTCTTCGATCAGCTTGGGTGTGGTAAATCAGATCACATCACCGATACCACGTTAATGACAGTAGATCATTATGTAGAAGAGGTAAATGCGTTGGTAAAGCATTTGGGTTTGAAAGAATATTATTTATATGGTCAATCATGGGGAACGATGTTAGGTACAGAGTTTTATCTGAAACATCCCGAGGGAATCAAAGCGTTGATGTTAAGTAGCCCGGCCATTAGTATTCCACTTTGGCTGAAAGATGCAGACTCTCTCATTTCAACATTACCTGATTCTGTTCAACATGCCATCCGCGATAACGAGAAAACAAAAAATTATTCAGCCCCTGCATACAAGAGAGGAGTTCAGGTATTCTATGAAAATTTTGTGTCACGCAAGTTGCCTTGGTCGGCCGACTTAGATAGCTGCTTTCTGCAAATTGGTAAGCAGTACGAATACATGAATGGGCCGAGTGAATTTACAATTGTAGGCCCTTTAAAAACATTTGATCGCACGGATAGATTGCACGAAGTTAAAGTACCTACTCTTTTTATTACGGGTGAATTTGACGAAGCTCCTCCTAAAACTGTTAAGTATTATACCAGCCTTGTGCCCGGTGCAAAGTTTGAAATGATTCCTCGCGCAGGGCACATCACCATGCAAGATGAACCTGAATACCACAACAAAGTGGTGCGTGATTTTTTGAATAGCATAGAAAAATAATCGATTAACTAATTCATTTTAAAAATGAAAGCAGTAGTGATTGGTGAGCGTGCCGAAGTGACAATGGATCAAATCATGGCAGTGTATCCTAGGCATAAAGTGGTAGTAGATAAATTTATTGCACAGGGTGTAGTTGTAGGCATTGGTCCATTTAATGACCTAGGTAACATGGCTATCTTCAAGACAAGACAAGCGGCTGAGCAGTTTGTAAAAGAAGATCCATTTATTCTTGAGGGTATGGTTAAAACGTACGTCATAAAAGACTGGAATGATAGTTTGTTGCCGACTGATAAAAATTAAACTTATGTCTATAATCAAAATCAATTCCTTCGACCAGGCAATGAGGAAAAAATATTGGTTTGGATTGATGCTATTTGGGTTGATGTCTAATTGCAATCCTTCTGCAAATACTAATACCAGTGGAAACGAGTTATTGGGTGCAGTTGAGTGTTCAATAAAAATCGGTGATGTTACATTTACCAAATCAATGAATAACGCCAAAGCCTTGGCAGATTTGCAAAGCAATAAACTTTTGATTTCAAGTCCAGCCAAGAGCGATTATTTTAATGAGCCTGATGGGAAAATGACCTACAGCAATGCACCCTTACTGCTTACCAAGATCAACAATGCGCAACCATTTACTTTTCAATTGAAAGTAACGCCTACTTTTAAAGACACCTATGATGCCGGTGCACTTTACATTTATCAGGATGAAAAGCGATGGTTTAAGTTTGCCTTTGAGCGAGACGAACGTCAAAAAACACGCATTGTAACTGTACGCACGTCAGACACCTCAGACGATAATAATCATGACGTGGCCGATAGTGCGACTGTATATATGAAGATATCGTCTGATGTAAAGACCATTGGTTTTTATTATTCACTTGATAATTTAAAGTGGCAGTTGGTGCGGTTATTTAAAAATGAATACCCAACAGAACTTTGGTTGGGCGTTAGCGCTCAATCGCCAATAGGCGAAGGCAATCAAGTAGCTTTCGAAGAGTGTTTACTCACAAGAAATAGTGTCAGTGATTTTCGGATGGGCAATTGAAAAAGATTAGTTGCGTCAAAATCATCACTGAATATTTTTTACACGAAGTGAATTAATAACATACTTATTTTCTTATGGAAAAAATTTTTCTGTGCTTACTAATTCTTCTCATCGCTTGCGAAAACAAGAATTCGGAACAATCAATATCCCTCAAGAGCGATTTCACAAAAACAGAACTGCTCAACAAAATCAAAGGTGGTTGGGCAGGACAAGTGATTGGCGTTACCTATGGCGGGCCAACGGAGTTTCGTTTTCAAGGAACTTTGGTCAATGAGTATGTCCCGATTCCGTGGTACGAGGGATACATCAAAAAAACGATGATAGAAAATCCAGGGTTGTATGACGATCTCTATATGGATCTCACTTTCGTGTATGTGTTTGAGAAATACGGACTCAATGCCCCTACTGCGAAACATGCAGCTGCGTATGCTACCGCAGATTATATGCTATGGCATGCAAACCAAGCCGGGCGTTACAACATTTTGAATGGTATCCAGCCTCCGCAATCCGGACATTGGTTAAACAACCCGCATGCTGATGACATCGACTTTCAAATTGAATCAGACTTTTCTGGGTTGATGTCACCTGGCATGCCTAACACCGCAGCGTCTATAGGTGATTCGATCGGTCATATCATGAACTATGGTGACGGATGGTATGGAGGAGTTTATGTAAGCGCCATGTACGCACTTGCATTTGTTTCAGATGATATTAATTATGTTGTGAAAGAAGGTTTAAAAACAATTCCTGCTCAAAGCACATTTTATCAATGTATCAACGATGTCATTCAATGGCATGATAAATTTCCCAACGATTGGAAACAAACATGGTTTGAAATTCAGCGCAAGTGGACTGACGAGATTGGATGTCCTGATGGAGTATTCAGACCATTCAATATTGATGCAAAATTAAATGCTGCTTACATCGTGCTTGGATTACTCTACGGGCAAGGCGATTTCTCAACGACCATTAACATAGCTGCTCATGCTGGTCAAGATTCTGATTGCAATCCTTCTTCAGCTTGCGGTATTCTTGGCGCATTGCTTGGTTACGACAAAATCCCAGCTAACTGGAAACAAGGTCTTGCCGAAGCAGAAGATCTTGATTTTAAATACACAACCATGTCGCTCAACGAAGTATATCAATTGAGTTTAAAACATGCACTCGAAGTGATTCAGAATAATGGAGGAAAAGTAGAGGGAGACAAAATCAACATTGCGTTACAAACACCGGTTGCTGTAAGGCTGGAGCAATCGTTTATGAACCATTTCCCTGTGGCGCAGATTGTGGTGAAGCAAAACTCAAGTACAGAATACGCTTTCGATTTTGAGGGGAATGGTTTTGTGGTTCGTGGAGAGGCGCTACCAAAAGGAGGCTCTAACTGGAGTTACACAGGCGCCTTCGTTTATAAAACAGAAATCAGCATTGATGACACAAAACCCGAAACGGTATTATTGCCCGTGCGTTTTACCACTCGTAGGCACGAGTTGTTTTGGAAATACGAACTCGCCCCCGGCAATCATAAAGTAAAATTCAAGATTCTTAATCCATCATCTGAATATTTTTTGAACGTTGGCGGAGTGATCGTGTACCAACCTAAAAAATGAAAGAAAGAATAGGGGGGCAAGTTACAGTATGGCGCCTTCGATCGCCTTCAAAATATTCTGTAATCCTTTCTCTAATTTTTCGGTCTTATCCCAATTGTAACCGATGCGAAAGTAGCGGTCATCAACTTCAAACCAGGTGCCGCGCCCAACGTAAGTGCCGTAGTTGTGAAGTAGATCGTAATGGAATTTTTGCAGGTCAATTTTAATCGATGGCCTTATTCTTGGAAAGCACACGCAGCCGCCTTTAGGTTCAATCCACTCGAGCGTGTTTTGATTGTCCATGAAGTTTTTAAGAATGTTAAAATTTTTTTTAATGCTTTGTTGAATAGGAGCGAAGTGTTTTTCTTTTTTACTCAAATAATGAAATGCAATTTCTTCATCCACAACCGAATTGGTAATAAAGATTTGTTCTTTAGCAGCCAGAAAAGTTTCCATCAACTTTTTATTCTGACATGATAACCAACCCATGCGGATGCCGGGCAATCCATACGCTTTTGACATAGACGATACGCTAATCACTCTATTTGATAGAGAAGCGGCTACGGGAAGCTTGTCTCCAAAAGTCATTTCGCGGTAGGTTTCATCGAGCAAAAGATAGGTTCCTTTTTTTTCAATGATGGCGATAATTTGTTTCAACGTATTCTGATCGATCATCACTCCGGTAGGATTGTGCGGATAAGTAAGACTAACCAGCTTAGTGTCTTTGGTGATTAAACTATCCAATCCATCCAAATCCAAACGATAATTATTTTCAAAAGTTAGATTCAAAAATGAAATGTTGGCGCCAATCATCCGCGGGGTTTCGATGTTGGTAGCATAATTTGTTTTCATGATCACGGCATGATCTCCCTTATTGAGCAGAGAGGTAGCTGTGATAAACAAGGCAGCTGCTGCGCCCGAAGTAGTTAGAATATTTTCGTGTGAAAGCCCTGCATCTTTTGCGATGATTTCACGAAGACTCGGAAGCCCAAGATGGTCACCATAAAAGAGTGTGAGATTGTGTAGGTCAATGCCAAGATCACTTAGCTTTTGATCTGTAACAGAACTCTCCGAAAGATTGCAATCAATTTTGTCGTAACCGAAGCCTTCTGGTGCTTCGATCTCAATGGGCATACGATGGTAATTCATTTAACCTTGCGATTATTTATTCAATCGGCTAAACACAATTTTACTTAATCCTTTAATATACCTCCGGCCTGTGTTGTAGTCGGTTGGGGTAATCATTAAAATGCTTTCGCGCATCTCGTTCATTTTTTTCCCGTCTTTGCTGGTAATTATAAAAATAGAATCTCCGGTTGGCGAATTGAAGATTTCATTCCAAGAGTAAACCACCTTGTAATCATCAGAGGCTATAAATGTAATGTAGAATTCACTCAATAGCTTCGGGTTATCTTCATTCGGTTCAACATCTTTCAGAATATCTTTTAAAGAGATCACATGTAGATTTTTAATTGTACCCTTCTTGTCACCTTTATGGTTGGTAATCACTACATCAGAGAACGGTTTCGATTCGAAATTTTCGAGAAAGCTTAATGTAAACGTAAACTCTTTTTTCACTAAACCAGTAACGGTAAAGTGATCGGTGGTGATTGTGTTTTGAGCCAAGGAGTAAAAACCAATCAATACAAAAAGGATGGTGAGAAGTTTTTTCATTTAATGGAAATTAAAAGTTAAGGATGAACTCTTGCAAATTTTTATTACGATCTAGCTGGAGTTTTTTC
Organism: Cytophagales bacterium; assembly: GCA_003541895.1. GTDB lineage: Bacteria > Bacteroidota > Bacteroidia > Cytophagales > Cyclobacteriaceae > ELB16-189. The sequence continues at coordinate 6,282 of DPLR01000633.1, forward strand.
CGTAGCCGATACCGACTTATTTCCACACCGCGAATGGAGATATTTAAGAGTTGTGCCATTTCTTTAGTGGAAAGATTCATGCGCAAATACGCACTTAATTTTAGCTCTTGATTACTCAAGGAAGGAAACTGATTTTTCAAACGCTTAGAAAAATCGCCATGAACACGATCAAAATGGAATAAAAATTTTTCCCAATCAGCATCGGATGACATGTGACTTTCGATCGACTTTGAGATTTGCTCCAATTGCTTTTTGAGCTGATCGGTTGAACTGATGGTAATGATTTCGCCAATCTCTTTTTTTATGCCTGATATAAATTCATTTTTATTGAGCAGGTGCATGGTAGAAGTGGCTAGCTCATTGTTTTTGTGTGAAAGCTCTGATTCCAATTTTTCTTGGCGCAACCGCATAATCTCTTCCTGCGATTGGTTTACAATCTCTTTGATCTCGATTTGCTTTCGGTTGAGTTCTTTCTTTTGCTTTAACGCCATCATTTTTTGAGCCTTCTGATATTTCTTATCTAAAGAATAAAAGGCAACTGAAAATAACCCTATACCAGCGGCACCGTAAAGGATGTAAGCATAGATTGATCTATACCACGGTGGTCGAATTACAAATTCATAAAGTACCTCAGGGCTGATATCTCCGTTAATACTTTTGGCACGAACATGAAAAGCATACTTGTTCTCTTTTAAGTTGGTGTATTCTTTTTGCGTTTGCGCACTCCAATCAGACCACGTTTTTTCGAAAGGATAAAGATAATATTGGTATTCAACACCATCTTGATAAAGTGTGGCTGCGTATGTAAAATCCAAAGAATTATTTTGGTAAGATAAAGAGGGGCGCTCTTCCATCGGTTGCACTTCAACAATGGAATCGTTTCTAAAATAATTTCCAAAGAAGAATAGCGAATCACGGCTGTGTGTTGTGGCTACACTTCTGATGTGCGTTTTAAAACTGATCTTTCTTTCATTATTAACCTTAGGATTAAATTGAATGAATCCGTCTTTAGCACCAAAGAGAACTTCGTTATTGTCGAGGATAGTTATGCTATGAAGATCATCGTTTAAAAATCCACGAAGGCGGTTCAATGAGCTTCCCTCTAGTTCGTAGGTATCCGAACCAGTCTTTCGCAGAAGCCCAATCTTTTCCTTTCCTACAAAATAAATATTGCCGATGGCATCTTCCTGGATATACCAGATTTGAACATCGCGCCCAAAAAGTTTGGTGAATAAATTGTCATGTACAAAAGAGTCAGTTTCCAGTTGATAGCGAAATACTCCGTATTCAGACGTAAACAGCAAGTCACCATTTACCTTAAATACGTTGATGAGTTTACTGGTGGGAAATCCTTTATTTACTCCATAGTAACTAACCTGAAGTATGCTGTCGGCATTTTCGTTGAGTTTAATCTTAAAGGCTCCTTTGTACACATGCGTTACCCATACGCTGCCATTGTCTCCTTCTGCCATCACCCGAGAAGATTCATTAAAGCCATCAAGTTTTTTTTCAAACTTCCAGCCCTTTGATGATTTAGAATAAAGTTGAAGACCTGTATACGTTCCTTCCAAAAGTTTAGAAGTCTTTTTATTCAGTACTGCAAATATCCATGATCCTTGGGTAGGAGAGATACGCATTGCTTCATTGTCCTTTATTTCATACGCGCCATTGTGATGTCCCATCAGTAGCTGACCATTGTATTGGCCGATGTGATAGACCTGACCACTTGTGTTTTTTACAGGAACAAAATTATCAGCGAGGTTTACTGACTTGCTGTAGAGCCCCGTGTTCGTTCCAAGATAAAGACGATCATCCGACTTGAAAGCAGAATACCCAGTGCCGGGTAATCCGATCTCCTCATTGATAAACGTAAATGGAGAACTCATCTCCACCATAGATAAACCGTTGTTTTGGCCCAGCCACAAGTTGTTTTGATTGTCTTCATAGATACATAAAATCGTTCGGCTGCTAAGACCACGACCCAGAGTTAAATCGAAAATAATTTCACCTTTCGGGCTGACAATAATGAGACCTTTATTCTGTGTGCCGATAGCAAAGTTTCCGTTGTGAAGTTGCAGCATACAGTTTACGTTGGCTGCAATCAGTTCAGGCTGTAGTTGCTCAAACCACGCAAGCACTTTGTCTTCTGTAAATCGAAAAACTCCCTTTTGAAAAGTGGAGATGATCAGTTGATTATTTGGATAGGGTACAATTGATGAGATATTATTTGAGGCGAAAAAAATTCCCTTGGGTAAAGGCTTAATTACTTTTTCCTCTAGAACAGAAAGCCCAACATTTTGGCAAAATAGATACAGCTTCCCTTTGATATAAAAAGAAAGGTTAATCTTAAAAGGGGATTCAATTACATCAATTCTCTTTTTCTCATAAATAAAAATCTTTGCTGCAGTACAGAAGTAAACACGATCATTTTCAATAAATACATTCCAGGTGTCGTCAAAATTTCGTTGCTCTGGTTGAAGGCTATCCGCAAGCGATGTATAGACCAATTGCCCTGAGCGATTTGGAAAAAAATAGCCAAAATCACTTTGGCAGCCAACAAATATTTTTCCCTTCTTATCGATAGCCAGCGACCTTACTTTGGTGCCATTTTTTACTCCGTAGGCTTTCCATGAAACGCCATCAAACTCAAGCAACCCATGATTGTTGGCTACATATACGAGCCCATTTTTGCCTTGCACGATTCCCCAGTTTTGAATTCCTGCTTTGTAATCCTGATTGCGAAAGCTTTTTACAAATGGCAGACCAGTAAGGCTATTTTGTCCAAGACTGAAGTGTGCATTAAAAATGCCCAAGGATATCAACCAAATAAAGGGTGAATGTCTTATTAGAGATAGTAAATTTTTCAATTGAGAAAATGGATTTAAGGTATAGGTATAAAAAAACGGCCTAAAATCCAATAAATTAAGTGCTCAGGGTACTATGATGTATTTTTGATGTAGTGCTTTTTAGGCTTAGATGTATTCTTGAAGTGGCTGTAAAATTGTGAGGCTCCAACTATAAATCAACTTTTGTGCGAGCAAATGGAAACGTTTGCTGTAAAAATTACAAAACAAACAGTTGATGAAAAAGGAATCCATAATCACCGTTGTTCTTTTCACTTTTTTAATTAGCCTCGGCTTCAAAAGTTTTTCGCAAGTAGAGGTTTCAGGTGTTGTTAGAGAATCTTCTGGTGTTCTACCTGGGGTAAACATTCAGTTGAAAGGAACGGCTCAAGGCACCGTAACGGATACCAATGGTCTTTATAAGTTAACGGGTGTGCCCTCAGACGGTGTGCTCGTGTTTAGCTTTGTTGGGTATGCCACGCAAGAGATTCAAGTAGGAGGTAGGTCAACCATTGATGTTACACTTATCGCAGAGGTTACATCCTTGAACGAGGTTGTTGTAGTTGGTTATGGGGTTCAGAAAAAAAGTGTCGTTACATCGCCAATTAGCAAAGTAGATTCAAAAGATCTAGCTGGTTTTAGTGTGCCTCGGGTTGATCAGATGCTGCAAGGTCAAATGGCTGGTGTTACCATTAAAAGTTCTTCGGGTCAGCCTGGCTCTGGGTTAAATATTTTTATTCGTGGTGTTGGTACCAATGGCGACAATAGCCCGCTGATCATCATTGACGGTTTAGTTACCAACGATGGAATCCTCTCTGCTCTGAATCCAGCAGACATTCAGTCGGTAGAAGTTTTGAAAGACGGATCGGCCGCAGCGATTTACGGAGCACGCAGTGCCAATGGTGTAATCTTGATTACCACCAAGAAAGCAAAAGATGGCAAAGCAACATTTACGTACAACGGAAGTTATGGAATTCAACAGCCTTGGCGTACTCCTAAGATGTTGAATTCATCGGAGTATGTTTCTCTCATTCAAGAGAAATATGCCAATGGTGGTTCTCCGTTACCAACCAATTTTCCAGATCAGAATTCGATTCAGAATAACACCAATTGGATGAAGGCTATCTTTCAGTCTTCGGCAACTCAATCGCACCAACTATCAGTATCAAAGGGAACCGATGCTGGAAGTTTTCTGGCCTCGTTTTCTTATTACGATCAAAAAGGTGTTATCGCACCAGAGAAATCTAACCTGAAGCGCATCACAGCTCGTGTCAATTCAGAACAGAAGATTAACAACTTCTTGTCATTCGGAGAAAATCTCTTTGTGATGCACCTCGAGAAAAATAGCATCCCAGAGAATTCGGAATTTGGTACACCCATAGCCGATGCTTTAGTCTACGATCCAACGACTGCGATCTATGATAAAAACGCTGAGTACGGTTTTGCGCAGTCGCCTTTTGTGCAGAAAGAATACATCAATCCTTTAAGTAGAATATTTATTAGCAATCGCACGGATTACCAAGATGAAGTTACAGGCAACCTTTACTTCAAGGTTACTCCCATTAAAAATTTGGTTTTTAAAACTGACCTGGGTGTGGATTATAGCTTTTATACAGGTAACGGATTTAGTCCATCCTATCATTTCACACCTGCCTTCTTTAACACCATCAACGACATCTACCAATACGAAACAAAAGCACGCAGATGGCAATGGGAGAATTACGCAACCTATAGTCGCTCGTTTGGTAAGCATAGTGCAGAGGCAACATTCGGTACTACAGCACAAGTGAGATATGATGGTACATCGTTTTCTGGTTCATCTTCTGGTGTGCAGCAAGAAGTTCAGTTGAATCCTAATTTTTGGTATATCACCGGAACACCCGACTCACTTCAACGTTCAGCGAGTTCAAGTATTGAAAAGAAAGCATTGCAAAGTTTCTTTGGAAGAATCAACTACAACTACGATGAAAAATATTTATTGACGGTTAGCCTTCGTAGAGATGGTAGTTCACAGTTTGGTGCTAACTATCGGTACGGTTTATTCCCAGCAGGCTCGGTCGGATGGGTCATTTCACGCGAAAAATTTTGGCCACAATCAGCCGTAACGTTCGCCAAACTCCGTGCAAGCTATGGCGTGAATGGAAATGATAGAATAGGAACTCTGGCGTATGCTTCCACAATTGAAAGAACAGGGATCTATCCGTTCGGAAAGCCAGGCAATCAAACTATATATAACGGTTTGTCTTCAAGCTATTCAGCAAACCCCAACATCAGGTGGGAGCAGAGTAAACAATTGGACATAGGTTTAGAAGCTGGACTATGGAACGACAAGCTCGTAGTTGAATTGGATTATTATGTAAAGACAACTTCAGGATTGCTGATGGCATCTACTGTGCCTGATTACATCGGTACGAATGCGCCAACTGCCAACGTTGGTGAAGTGGTGAATAAAGGGTGGGAGATTGATGCGAAATATCGCACTTCGCTGGGGCCAGTTAAAATGCAATTTAAACTCAGCGGTGCTACGTTGAATAACAAAGTAACAGTAGTAAATGCAGATGGGTACATTGATGGATACACTTGGCCCATTCGAAATACGGTAATCACCCGAATGGAAGTGGGACAACCTATCGGGTTCTTCCGTGGGTATAAAACGAATGGCATATTCAAAAACACCGATGATGTCTTTGCTTACATCAATTCAAATGGAGATCCCATTCAACCCAAAGCGAAGCCTGGCGATTTAAAATTTGTTGATGCCAATCACGATGGAGTCATTGATAGCAAAGACATCGTAAATATTGGTAAGCCCTGGCCTGATTTAACCATTGGCTTTAATGCCAATTTCAATTACAAACAATTTGATTTACGAATGTTGTTTGCGGGTAGCTTCGGTAACCAAATCTATCGATCGTACGAGCGGCAAGATGTGCCTAACAATAATTACCAAAGACAATGGTTAGACCGTTGGACTCCGACCAATACCAATGGAAAGTATCCGCGGTTAACGACCAATGACACCAACAACAATACACGCGCTTCTGATTTCTATGTAGAGAGTGCCTCTTACCTCAGGTTGAGAAATATTCAATTGGGCTATACGCTTCCAACTGCCTTGATGAATAAAGTAAATATCTCTCAGTTTAGAGTTTACGTTTCATTTGATAATCTCCTCACGTTTACCAAATACACTGGCTTTGATCCTGAGATAGGAACATCAGGTTGGATATTAGACACTGGCATTGACAAGGGTTTCTATCCACAACTCAGAACAGTTTCTTTCGGAGCTAATCTTTCATTTTAAAAATCAGAACTAATGAAATCGTTAAAATCATTTCCGTTCGTTTTTTTATTTCTCTTTAGTTGTAAAGGTTTCTTAGAGGTTGAACCTCAGAATAAATATTTTCAATCCAACTTTTACGAAACTGAAAATCAAGTTTTCGAAGGATTGGTGGCCGCCTACAGCCCGCTGAAGT
>DPLR01000662.1 GCA_003541895.1 Cytophagales bacterium
ACTAACTTTCAAACCCAATGAAAAAATATTTCTTAAAATTATTCCAGTACAACGCTTGGGCCAATCAGCGAGTGATGCTGGCCTTGAGTAAGCAAAATGTAACTGACGAAAAAATAGTTTCATTGATGGGTCACGTGGCTGCAGCCGAAATGCTGTGGCTTCACCGCATCAAGGGACTGCCCAAACCCGATGTTAAGCTTTGGGGCAATTACGCTTTGGGCGAACTTCGAGAGATGTTTGAAAAAATCGATGATCAGTGGATTAAATTTATTGAGTCAACCGAACAATTCGACCGTGAGTTGAGTTATACCAACTACACTGGCGATCCTTTCGTAAATAATGTGGAGACAATAATTATTCATACAGCTAATCATGCTAGCTACCACCGAGCGCAGGTAGCATTGTTAATTAGGCAAAAAGGCTTTGACCCTGTGAATACGGATTTCATTACGTATGATCGAATTGTACGTGGGCAATTGACGGAGTAATCAATCAACAAAAAATAAATCAATTCTATGAAAAAAATAATTTCCTTAGTCGCGATTGCTTTCATCGGACTGAAAGCATTTGCCCAATCAGATCCTACCATTTGTCATACTCCGGCCACGGAAAAATTTGCCTTGTTTGCATCCAATAAAAAATTTAATCGTATGCACCCAACACCAGTAGAATACACACACATCAGTGAAGCCGGTGGTAAAATGATTAAAATTAAAACCGATGGAGCTGAAGCGAATGCGTACTTAATCGAGGCAAAGAAAAAAACGAATAACTGGATTTTTGTTTTTCAGGAGTGGTGGGGACTAAATGATCACATCAAGCGCGAAGCTGAAAATCTTTATAAGGATCTCGGCAATGTAAATGTGTTGGCACTCGATATGTATGATGGCAAAGTAGCTACCACACGCGAAGATGCAGGTAAGTACATGCAAGAGTTTAAACAAGATCGCGGAAACGCAATCGTGAAAGGAGCGTTGGCTTATGTTGGTGCCAGTGCAAAAGTGGGGACCGTAGGTTGGTGCTTCGGTGGAGGTCAATCAATGCAGGCTGCTTTGACGGCTGGTGGCCAAGCCGCGGCATGCGTAATTTATTATGGAATGCCTGAAGATAATTTGGATCGATTGAAAGGTTTGAACTGCGATGTGCTAGATATTTGGCCTACTCAAGATCAATGGATCAACAAAGATGTGACCGAAAAATTCAAGGCAAACATGGCCTCAGTCGGAAAAAATTTGACCGTTAAACCGTACGATGCTGACCATGCGTTTGCAAATCCTAGCAACCCGAAACACAACAAAGAGTTTACGGCCGATGCTTACAAAAACACAATCGCGTTTTTCAAGGCGAGGTTGAAATAAAAGCCATCTAAATTATTTTAAGAGAGCGCAGTCAACTGCGCTCTTTTTATTCCCACTCTTCAAGTTCTTCTTTCTTTCGTCCGTTCTATTCAATAATTTTCATGCAATCTTTTTTTGAATGAAAGCTATTAATTTTCTTCTTCTGTTGTTTGCTCTACAATGCAACATCTGTTTTGCTCAAGTGCGATTGCCAAAACTGCTTGCCAGCAATATGGTTCTTCAGCGCGAGAAGCCAATCAATATTTGGGGATGGGCAAGTGTTGGCGAGAAAGTGACGGTAACTTTTCATCAACAAACCAAAAGCATCAAGGCTGATAAGTCGGGCAAGTGGATGATTTCTCTGGCATCTGAAAATGCAGGTGGCCCCTACACCATGATCATCAAAGGAAAAAACACAATCACCCTCGATAATATTTTGGTAGGTGAAGTTTGGGTTTGCTCGGGGCAATCAAACATGGAGTGGCACGTGCGCGAGGCAAAAGATGCTGCCAATGAAATTCAGAATGCAAACTATCCCCACATTCGTCAATTTGAAGTGAGAAAATCTATTTCTCTTAAGCCTCAAGAAGATGTGAAGGATGGTGATTGGAAAATTTGTTCGCCACAAACAGCTGGGGGTTTCACAGCGGTTGGATATTTCTTTGCCAGAGAAGTTTATGAGAAAACAAAAATTCCGATTGGTATTATCAACACTTCGTGGGGTGCAACGCAGTCTGAAACTTGGACAAGCCGGGAGGCTTTTGAAAATAGCGATGAGTTCAAAGCTATGATTTCCCAACTTCCGAATATTGATCTCGAACAAGCCGCAAGGCAAAGCAAAGAAAAACTCTCGCAAAGGCTGGAAGGCATTGGCCTTAGAGTTCCTGACCCAAAAGAAGTTTCCCATTGGATGGAACCAGACTTCAATGACGTTGCGTGGCCGAGTATGAAAATCCCGCAGGGCTGGGAAAAAGTAATTGGTGAAGTTGATGGGGTGATCTGGTTCAGAAAGGAATTTCAAATTTCAAAAGACGATGCCTCAAAAGCAGCAACACTTGAATTAAGTACAATCGATGATAATGATGAGACGTTTGTGAACGGAGTAAAAATTGGAGCGACCAACGCATGGAATGTAAAGCGCGCTTACCTAATTCCTCCTTCCATTTTAAAAGAAGGAAAGAATAGTGTAGCCGTTCGCATAGTTGATACGGGAGGAGGAGGAGGAATTTATGGGGAAGAAAAAGACATTCGAGTTATTACTCAGTCGCAACAAGTAATTTCCTTAGTAGGTGACTGGCATTTTATGGTGGAGTCATTGCAAGATGGCACAATTAGCCCAAACAGTTATCCAACACTACTTTTCAATGCCATGTTGAATCCACTTTTGAATTATGGAATTCGCGGAGCATTGTGGTATCAGGGAGAGGCAAATGCAGTGCGCGCATTTCAGTATCGCAAGGCTTTTCCGCTGATGATCCAGGATTGGCGAAATCATTTCAAGCAAGGAGAGTTCCCTTTTTATTTTGTTCAGCTGTCAAGCTACAATGAAAATAATGGCAACAGTCAAAAAGGAAGCACGTGGGCAGAACTGCGCGAAGCTCAAACGATGACCTTGTCGCTTGCTAACACCGGCATGGCAGTTACTACTGACATAGGCGAAGCAAACGATATTCACCCGCGCAACAAACAGGATGTTGGCAAACGGTTGGCCGCCATGGCTCTCAATCGAATTTATAAAATTAATCAAGTGGATGGTGGACCAACATTTCAATCAATGAAAGTAGAAGGCAATAAAGTTCGAATCTCTTTTACTCAAACAGGAACTGGTTTGTTAGTGAAAGACAAGTATGGTTATCTAAAAGGATTTGAAGTAGCAGGCAGCGATCAAAAATTTTATTTCGCGAAAGCGTGGACAGAAGGCAACGATGTTATTGTATCGTGCGATGCTGTTACCCAACCCGTTGCTGTTCGGTTTGCTTGGGCAGATAACCCTGAAGATGCAAACTTGTTTAACAACGAAGGATTTCCTGCAGTGCCGTTCCGCACTGACACTTGGAAAGGAATTACTGACGAGAAAAAATTCTCATTTGATTAAAAATCAGATGGTGATTTCGATTGGTTTACCCTCAAGATCATTGACATACTACTTTGCTGGTTGGTATTGACCTGATAACCTGTGATTTTGTTTTCGGTAGAGATTCTTAATAATATTGGCTATGCGCATTTCAGTTATTGTCATCCTTAATTTATGGACATATACTGTCAATGCGCAAAACATTACCGGTGAAATTGAACTTGGAGGATTTATGCTAGGTCAATATAGAACTGCCGTGCATAATGAACTCGGAAGACCGATTAAGAAAATAAAGACTGACGATGGATGGATTTATGAGTTTCACAATTTTAAAAAGGACACATCTGTTTATGGACTTTTCAAATATCCCAGCTGGGATACATTAAGGCTGTTTGCGATTCAAATTAATGGACACCGCTATGAGGAAATGCATCCTTTCAAAGGTCTCAAACTTGGCAACACGAAGGAAGAAGTAAAAAGTATTTTTGGGGATTTTGAGAGTAAACAAATTATTGAAAACCCAACAGTAACTGTGCAGTATTACAAGCATAAAAATTACAGTCTCGAGATCGATCAGAACAATAAGCTTTATGGTATTCAAATTTTTGGTTCAATCTTAGGAAATAAAACTAGAGATGTTTCGCCATCGTTTGAAAGCTTTAAGCAAACTTTAAACTCAAAGAACACAGACAGTCTTTTGCAGTACCTAATGCCTGATATTGAAATATATGTTAACAATAAAGTGATTGGTTTTTGGGGCTCTGCAAGAAAAGAATTTCAAAGGAGAGACAGCGAGTTAGTCAAATATTTGCTTGGCACTGAGTTAAGTGTTCTGACTGTCTTGACAAATGAAAAAACAAAAGCAACAGCCGAACTAAGATTTATGCCTGAAAACAAAATATCGGCAACCGCAACAGTATTCAAATTTTATGAGAGCAAAGTTCTTCAAGAGATCGTGTTCATTCCATTTGCAGGGAAGTGGCGAGTATATGAGATAAAATTTCGTTAGAAGCGTTGGTGTTCGATTGATTTGTACAAGTCAAAGCAGGAGATAAATCAGATGGTGATTTCGATGCGATTGTTTTCTGGGTCGAGCACAACACTTTCATAGTAACCGTCTCCAGTGGTTCGCGGGCCATCTAAAATCAGGAAACTATCCTGGCGAAGTTGTAGTGTTAAAGAATCGACTTTTTCTTGGCTGCCAACGGAAATTGCAAAATGGATCAACCCAATATTTTGTTGAGTCAGATCATTTGCATTCTCAGGGATTCCTGGCTTGTGCATCAACTCTAACCGCGCACCATCGGTGAATTTCAAAAAATACGATTCAAAATTGGTTTTTGGATTAGTGTATTTATCGCCCGCTTTGGCGTGAAAATATTTTTCGTAGAATAATTTTTGCCGCTCCAGATCTTTTACCCAAATGGCGATGTGTTCTATTTTCATTTGAGAATTTAATTTCCTGATCAGGAAGTGTAGTTCACGTATGAATCTGCCTTCAGTTCTTTTTTAATTTGTTGTGTGTGCCATCGCAATAGGGTGGCATTTTGGTTTGCTTGCACATGCACAACCATACTTTTCTGGTTTGTGATACTGTGAAATCCTTTGGCTCGATGCCGGTACCCTTGTGTGATACCTGATCGCAAAAGGGTTGCGTTTTTGAACGGCCGCATTGGCACCACGAATATTTTTTTCCTGGCTGAAGCTCGTATTCCACCGGGCCATTCAGGCTGCTGGTTATTTCACTCATGGCAAAATCAGGTTAGAGTAGATGAATTTATTTTAAATGTCGGCCACCACTTGATTACGCAATAAATCATCTAATGTATCGCGCTTGCGAATGAGTTGCGCTTTGCCATTCCAAATCAAGACTTCGGCTGGACGAAAGCGCGAGTTGTACGTGGAGGCCATCGAGTACCCATAGGCCCCGGCATTTTTGATGGCAAGCAAATCGCCTTCGCGCACTTCATTTAATTTCCGATCGGCACCGAGTGTATCGGTCTCGCAAATATTCCCTACTACCGTATAAATTTTTTGGTCGCCCGTTGGGTTTGAAACGTTTACTATTTCGTGGTAAGCATCGTACATCATTGGGCGAATAAGATGATTCAGTCCGCTGTCAACGCCCGCAAATGTTACCGATGGAGTGGTCTTTACCACGTTAACATTTACTAAAAGATATCCGGCCTCGCTTACTAAATATTTTCCGGGCTCGATCCACAACTCAAGCTGTTTACCGTAGCTATGATAAAATTCTTTAAAGCGTTTGCCGAGCTTTAATCCAAGATCGTAAATGTTGGTGATGTGATCGCCTTCTTTGTACGCAACCTTGAACCCACTGCCAAAGTCGATGAACTTCAACGCAGGGAAATCAACGGCAAGGCCGAAAAGAATTTCAGCCATCTTCAAGAACACTTCGGTCTCGGTAATTTCTGAGCCCGTGTGAATGTGCAGTCCGTTGATTGCAATTTTGTATTGCTCAACTAACCGCATCACATCAGGCAACTGATAAACTGAGATGCCGAATTTTGAATTGCCATGACCCGTAGAGATTTTATAGTTGCCACCCGCCATAATATGCGGGTTCAACCGGATGCCGCAGGGATAACTGCTTCCGTATTTTTTGCCAAACTTTTCAAGTACCGATAGGTTGTCGAGATTGATCGTTAGACCGAGTTCAACACCTGCAACAATTTCACTGAAGTCAACGCAATTGGGTGTGAATTGAATTTCGTTGCTTTCAAAACCTGCACCAATAGCGAGCTGCGCTTCTTGAATAGAAACAGCATCGATGCCAGCTCCATGTTCCTTCAGCAATTTCAAAATAGAAATGTTGCTGAGCGCCTTCATGGCGTACTTTACTTTGAGTGGATTTTCAGAGAAAGCATTTTTCAAATTCTGAAGTTGGCTCACTATTTTTTCTCCATCATATACATAAAGAGGAGTGCCAAATTCCTTGGCAATCGCAGTTACGTCAATTCCTTGCAGTTGATAAGTTCCGTTCAAAAATTCCATTTCACAAAAATGAGGATCAAAGATGAAAATAAATCACCAAAAGATCGCGCGCTTGGTTTCATTTTATAACTTACTTTTGAATTGAATCTTATGAAGCTTTTTTTTCGGCAATACGGGCAAGGCGAACCGCTCATTATTTTGCACGGTCTTCTCGGTTCTTCTGATAACTGGCACTCGTTAGGCCGGTTGTTTGGAGAAAGTTTTACAGTTTATCTCGTTGACCAACGTAACCACGGGCAGTCGCCTCATAGCGATCAGATCAATTACAACCTGCTGACAGAGGATCTCGAAGCTTTCATGAAAGAAAATAAAATCGAGCGAGCCAATTTGATTGGTCATTCGATGGGCGGAAAAACGGTGATGAATTTTGCCGTGAAGAATCCCGCCAAAGTAAACAAGCTGATTGTTGTTGACATCGTTCCGAAATATTATGTAGTGCGGCATGATCGGTTGATTGAAGGAATGAAGGCAATTCCGTTGGATGAGATCACCTCGCGATCAGAAGCAGAAATTATTATGTCGGGCTACGAACCCGAGGCAGCCGTTCGTCAGTTCCTGTTAAAAAATCTGGCCCGCGATGATGAAGGCAAATTTTATTGGCGCCCTAATCTTCATGCCATTGACGAGCACCTGGATGAAATTGGGGCCGGCATGGTTTATCCAGGATCGTTTGAGGGCACAACACTTTTTGTAAATGGTGAGCGCTCCAATTATTTTGCCGAAGGTGATCAGGAGCTAATCGCAAAAATTTTCCCTCACGCACAATTTGCCACACTCAACACGGGCCATTGGGTGCAAGCCGAAAAACCACAAGAGTTTGCTCAACTGGCCTTGCAATTCTTACATGGAAAATAACGGTAAACTTTTTCTGATCCCATCACACATTGCTATTGGTTCGAACAGTGGCATTCCGCAGATGGTTATAGATGCACTGAAAACCATCACTCATTTTTTGGCAGAGGATTTGCGTTCGGCTCGCAGATTTTTATCCGGGCTGAAAATTTATGATAGCATTGAATCGCTGCATTTTTCCACATTGAATAAAGACACGCAAGAAAGAGAGCTGACTGAATTATTCTCGCCTATTTTTTCAGGCGAAAATCTGGGTGTTATTTCTGAAGCGGGTTGCCCGGGCGTGGCCGATCCGGGAGCGCTGGCTGTGAAATATGCCCATGAAAAAAATATCCAAGTAATTCCGCTCGTTGGGCCATCATCCATTTTACTTGCGTTGATGGCTTCGGGTTTGAACGGACAACAATTTGCTTTTCATGGCTACTTACCAATCGATTCAAAAGAAGTGATCCAAAAAATTAAATTGTTGGAGAAGGAATCAGCTCAAAAAAAACAAACGCAAATTTTTATTGAAACACCGTACCGCAACAACCAGTTGTTGAAAACCCTGATCGAATCATTAAATCCGTTTACACAACTTTGCATTGCACTGAACCTAACGGCTC
>DPLR01000342.1 GCA_003541895.1 Cytophagales bacterium
CAATAGAATATGATTTTTTTCAGCCAACACAATTAAAACATACTCTTGAAACAAAGAAAATAGAAAACCTTTATTTTGCAGGACAAATAAACGGAACAACAGGCTATGAGGAGGCTGCGGCACAAGGAATAATGGCCGGAATCAATGCTCACAACAAAGTCAATGAGAAAGAGCCTTTGATTTTAAAAAGGTCTGAGTCTTATATAGGCGTACTTATAGACGATCTAGTTAACAAGGGGACACAAGAACCCTATAGGATGTTTACTAGTCGTGCTGAGTATAGAATATTACTTAGGCAAGACAACGCTGACCTGAGATTAACAGAAAAATCTTATAACATAGGCTTGGCAAGCGAAGAAAGGTTTTATTATGCCAAGGAAAAAAGTAAAAAAATAGAAGAGTTATTTGCTGAACTCAAGAGCGCAAAAATAGAACCCGATCAAGTTAACCAGAATCTTGTTGCACTCAATTCTTCACAAATCAGCGAAAAACAATCACTAATAAACCTGTTGAAGAGACCAGAGTTAAGCCTTCAATCTATTAAGAGTCTTGATTCAAGAATTGAGCACCTAATCAATAAATATTCTAATGAAATTATTGAGCAAGTAGAAATTCTTGTTAAGTACGAACCTTACATCGAACGCGAACAACAACTTGCACAAAAAATAGAAAGGCTTGAAAATTATAAGATACTGCCCGACTTTGATTATGATCGAGTAAAAGCGCTTTCATCTGAGGCTAGAGAAAAATTGAAAAAAATACGACCCGAAACGATTGGACAAATGTCTAGGATAAGTGGGGTATCTCCATCAGATGTATCTATTTTAAGTGTTTATCTTGGCAAATGACAAACTTAACATCGTGCACTCTCTGTGGCGGAAAAGACTTCCGAGAATTTTTGAAATGCAAAGATCATACAAGCACACAAGAAACATTTACGATAAAAACCTGTACAACGTGCGGGTTTAGATTCACAGATCCACAACCGTCAGAAGCAGAGATTCCGAAATATTACCGTTCAGAAAATTACATCTCCCACACAGGATCCAAACGAAACTTATTTGAAATTATCTACCATATTTCGAGGCGATATTCACTGATAAAAAAAAGAAATCTCATTTCTAAAAATTCATCAGGGAGGGCTCTACTTGACTATGGTTGCGGAACAGGGGAATTTCTCGCTGAAATGAAAAAAAAAGGTTGGAATATTTCGGGGATAGAGCCCTCAGATATTGCCCATACAAAAGCTGAGCTTAAAACCGAAGAAAAGATTCATAGGACCATTTTTGAAATAGACAAAGAAAAACCATTTGATGTAATCACTCTATGGCACGTGCTTGAACACGTTCATAATCCAAATGAAATTCTCACAGCTTTAGGCTCCTATTTAAATAAAACTGGAACGATTATAATTGCTGTACCAAACTGCGAATCCTATGATGCAATCCACTATAATTCGTTTTGGGCAGCATATGATGTGCCAAGACATCTATGGCATTTTTCAAAGGAAAACTTAAAAACAATTCTTGTGAAAAACGGCTTCAAACTGACTAAAATACTTCCAATGAAGTTGGACTCGTATTATGTCTCACTATTAAGCGAGTCATATAAAAACAAAGAAGGCCTGAAAATTCTGAACCCGATAAGAGCATTTGTCAAAGGCTTCATATCCAATCTCAAAGGACGCAAAAATATGAATTACTCAAGCCTTATTTACATCGCAAAGAAATGAGGCGATTAACCATTCTCTTCATCGCATTTCTATTCATCCAATGTGCTCGGCAATCTCAGCCAGCAGGCGGACCGAAGGATGAGAAACCTCCAGAACTCATTTCCTCAAATCCCACGAATGGACAAAAAAAATTCAAGGGCAAAGACATTACTCTTGTCTTCGATGAATACGTTAAGCTTAAGGATCCACAAGAAGAAATCGTGATCACTCCTTCAGCTGGTGAAAAGACTAAATTCGCTGCCAAAAAAAACAAAGTAATCATTACCCCAGAATTGCCATGGAAAGACAGCACAACTTATAGCATTTCATTTAGGGGAGGAGTTCAAGATATTAACGAAAGCAACCCAGCAGATAACCTACGACTTGCGTTCAGCACTGGGACAATCATAGATTCCCTCGAAATCATAGGTAGGGTTAATGAATTCTTCAAAGAAAAAATTCCAGAAAAAATTACAGTTGCACTTTATTTATCAGACACATTTGACATCTTCAAACACAAACCAACCTACTTATCTAAAACAAACAAGAAAGGTCAATTCAAAATACAAAACTTAAAACCTGGTAAATATTTCATTTACGCATTCGAAGATAAAAACAAGAATTTTAAAGTAGATGGAAAATCAGAAAAATTTGGGTTTAGAAGCAATCCGATAAGTATTCCAGAAGAAAAAGATTCAATAAAAATCAACCTAATTCAGGTAGACAATAGACCAATAAAAATAACAAGCATAAGAAACACCAACACTACATCAACAATCAGATTTAATAAACCGCTAGACAGTATACACCTAACATCCGAAAAAAAAATCATATACACATTTGGAAGCAACACCTCAGAGGTCGTCATTTTTAAATCATTCAACACCAGCGATTCATCTAAAATTACTATCCATGCTTCAGATAGCGTATATCAAAAAATTGACACTTCTGCATACGTGAAATTTACTGATAGCAAAAAAGTGAGCGAAAAATTTAAACAAGGAGATTGGACTACATCATTCAATTTCACATCGTTTACAATGAAAGCTCAAACTTCCTTCAACAAGCTATTATCTAAAATAACATTGGATAGCATTTATGTTCAGCTCGACTCCTCAAATTACCAACAAATAAAACCCGAGGATATAAAATTTGATACGCTACATAAAAGCTTAACAATCGAAACTAAACTCAATATAACCTTAAAAGAAAAACTACTTCACCCTGTCCTCTTATTAGGGAAAGCAGCATTCATTTCATACGACAATGATTCATCAAAAACTCAAGAGGCTAAAATTGACATCCCTGATGAAAAAGACACAGGATCACTATCAATTGAAATCAAGACCGATGAAAAAAACTTTGAAGTACAACTCCTCAATTCAAAAAACAATATTGTCAGAAAGCAGCGTAATGCTAAAAAGATAACATGGAATTACCTCGCGCCTGAAGAATATAAACTAATGGTCATCGTAGATTCAAATAATAACAAGAGATGGGATCCAGGAAACTTCTATAACAAAAAGGAACCTGAAAAGGTAATCATCTACATCAACGAAGAAGGACAAGCTAAATTTCCTGTAAGAGCAAATTGGGAGGTAGGACCTTTGGTGATAACTTTCTAATAAATTGTAGATAACCGACACACTCGAAGAAAAGGAACCAAGACTCAGAAGAACTCCAGATAGAATCAATAATTAAAAAAGATTTCAACAAACAAAACGAAGTGGATAGACCCATCAACATTCCACATATAAATTGTTAGTTTAATGAAATCAACTAAAAACTAAATCAACAACATAGAATCTATCCACAAATGACTAAATCATTCGTTGAAAACAAACGAATCAACAAATTCACAACGATTATGAGTATTACTAATTTATTTAATAATATACTCAAATACATAATAACGATGTGTTTGTTGTTTACAATTACAACCAGCATTGCCCAAGACTTTCAAGAAATCCAAATCGCCAATGAATACGTTTCCAAGGGTGAAAAAGAGAAGGCACTTCAGGCATATCAACACTTAATTAAAAATCAGCAAAATATTTCTTTGATACACTCTAACTATTTTAACCTTCTCATTTCTTTAGGGCACTACAAACAGGCTGAAGACTACCTTCATAAATTAATTAGGAGAGAAACTAAATACACCTATAAGCTAGATCTGGGTATTCTCTTAGTAAAAGAAGGAGAGCTTGCGAAGGCTAATAAATATTTTGACAATTTATTTTCAGATGATAGAGAAGCGTTTCATTTAAAAATGTCGGCTGACTATTTGGCTTCTTATAATCTTTTAGATTACGCGATTCAAGCTCTTGTAACGGCTCGCAAAATAGCTGGCCCAACAATCTACAATCTTGAGTTGGCAAATCTTTATCGGCTTAATGGAAATCGAATGCAGATGATCGAGGTTTATCTTGATTACATCAGCCAAGTCCCAGCGAACATTTCATATACAAAAAACATGCTTCAAATGCTTTTGACGAAACCAGAAGAGTTTGATGCCCTTGAAGAGGTTCTTTATAATCGAATACAGAAAGATCAACAATCTGAAGTTTATGCTGACTTATTGGTTTGGGTGAACCTTCAACAAAAAAATTTCTCAGGCGCATTTATTCAAGCTCGTTCTTACGACAAAAGATTTAGAAAAGATCAATCAAAGACTTTAGAAATAGGACAGATTGCCATGAACAATTCAGACTATGAAGTGGCCATCAAATGTTTCACATTCGTTGTAAAGGAATTTCCAAACACAGAAAATTATTTACCTGCTCAACTTGGCATCATTAGGGCACACGAAGCAAAAGTCAAAAATACTTTTCCTGTAAACAATCAAGCAATTAGATTACTGATTAAAGAATACAAAGAATTCAAAAATCAGAATCCGAACAACCCAAATGCGGAAGAGGCTTATCTTAGTCTTTCGATGCTACATTCCCTCTACCTAAACGAGTTAGATTCAGGTGTGTACTATCTTTTAAAGTTGATTGACAGCCCAACTGCCTCTGCTATTCAAAGAGCGCAAGCAAAAATTAACTTAGGAGATATTTACCTATTAAAAGGTGAACCATGGGAATCAACTTTACTTTATTCGCAAGTCGAGAAATCACAACATGAGTCAACGCTAGGCTACGAAGCAAAATTGCGAAATGCAAAACTTTGGTACTTCAATGGCGAATTCAAATTGGCCCAAGAGCACTTGGATATTTTAAAACAAGCAACAACACGAGAAATTGCCAATGATGCTATGGATTTAAGTATGCGCATTAAGGAAAATATCACGTTCGATACGACTGGAATTGCGCTCAAAGAATTTTCAGCCATCGAGCTTCTCGTTTATCAAAATAAATTAGATCAAGCAATTCAACGACTGGATACATTCAATTCAACTACTTCGCCTGGCATACAAGACGATGTGTATTGGTTGCAAGCTAACCTATTAATGAAAAAGGGGAGATTTAATGAAGCCTTGAAGAAACTTGAAAAAATACTCAGCGAATTTGGTGACGATATTTTAGCAGATGATGCTTATTTTCTGCAAGGAGATATTTATGAACACCAATTAAAAAACAAAGATAAAGCGATGGAAATCTACCGGGAGTTCTTAAATAAATTTCCTGGGAGTGTTTATGCAGCCGAAGCAAGAAAAAGATACAGAACACTGCGAGGTGACTTTGCTGAATTGCCTAATCAATAATTCTAAAATTTTGAATGCTGTATTCTTACGGCATTAGCAATAGCTAATAAGGCGACACCAACATCGGCAAACACCGCCTCCCACATAGTGGCCAGACCAAAAGCTCCGAGAGAAAGAACTATTAATTTTACAGTAAATGCTAAGGTGATATTTTGCCACACAATTTTTTTTGTAGCCAGTCCTATTTTTATTGCGGTAACAATTTTTGAAAGTTGATCCGTTTGAATCACCACATTCGCTGTTTCGATAGCAACATCACTTCCCAATGCACCCATTGAAATGCCAATATCACTCAGCGCAAGGGCGGGGGCATCATTGATTCCATCCCCAACAAATGCGACAATTTTATTTTCTTTTTTGATTTCAGAAAGCTTCTGCATTTTTTGATCTGGAAGCAAATCGCCAAAAAATAAATTTACTCCAATTTCAGAGGCTACGTTTTTAACAATCTCAGTTCTATCGCCAGATAAAATATAATTTTTCCGTACGCCAAGTTGTGAGACCTTTTTGATAATAGACTTAGCATCAGGTTTAATTACATCATCAATTACTAGATGCCCTATGTACTCATGTTTAAAGGAAACAATCACTAGAGTCTTGGCGTTGTTTCTGATATCATGAGGTAGGTCAACTCCAAACCTATTCATCAATTTTGAATTGCCAACCAAAATGTCTTTTCCATCAATAACGCCCTGTAATCCTTCGCCAGGAAATTCTTTTACCTCGCGCAAAGAAATTTCATTAGAATTCTCTCCGAAATAATCTTTTATGGCTTTGGCGATGGGATGGTTTGATGTAGTCTCAATGGCTGTTATAATTTGAAGGAACTTATCGCGATCAAAATTATGAATGACCAACTCTCTCACTTTAAAAATCCCTTCGGTCAAAGTTCCTGTCTTATCGAAAACAATTGCATCAACTTTACCAATCAGGTCTAAGTAATTTGAACCTTTGAACAAAATCCCGTTTCTAGAAGCGGCACCAATTCCCCCAAAGTATCCTAATGGGATTGAAATCACTAAAGCACATGGACAAGACACCACTAAAAAAATCAAGGCACGATATAACCAATCATTGAAAGAATAATTTTCGAAAAAGAAATAGGGTAAGCCCACAAGCAGACACGCAAAGAGTACAACAATGGGCGTATAAACTTCTGCAAATTTTCTAATGAATAATTCGGTGGGTGCCTTGTGTGTTAGGGCTGATTGGATCAAGCCATAAATTCTTGCGAAAGAACTATCAACGAATTTTTTCTGAACTTCAATTTCTAGCACTTGATTAATGCTGATCATTCCAGCAAGCACCATTTCATTCCTATAAATTGTTTTAGGTTTGCTTTCTCCGGTAAGGGCACTTGTGTCAAAATAGGCCGAATCGTTTAAAAGAATTCCGTCAAGAGGAACTTGCTCACCCGCTTTAACTTGAATTATATCACCAATTAATATTTGCTCGGGATCAACATCATGATATTTACCATTGTTCAAAACATGGGCAACCTTAGATCTTTTATCCAGTAGTGATTGAATATTTTTTTTTGAACGACCTACCGCAGCATCTTGAAAAAGTTCGCCAACCGTATAAAACAACATTACGGCAACACCTTCAGCATACAAACCAATAGCAAACGCACCAATG
>DPLR01000164.1:0-288 GCA_003541895.1 Cytophagales bacterium
AACAAGGCATACTTTCTAAAACGCTCTCCCTTGGGTAGCCTTAGTTTGACGCCGAAAAATGCAACCGTCAGGCCTAGACAACCCATTAAAATAATTAACAAAGTAGATATAAAAAAAGAAAGGCCAAAAAAAGAAAAAACGACAGCGAAAAGAACTACAAAAATTAAACCGAAGAGAATCCGAAAAGTAATCTTTTGAACAAAGTCGAAAGAAGAAAAAGGATCAGCTAATTTCCCAAAAATTGAGAACAACTTAACAAAGCTAAATCCCACAAGGTATAAAATAGCA
>DPLR01000164.1:604-3902 GCA_003541895.1 Cytophagales bacterium
ACTCTAACGATACTTCAAGCAATAAGGTATAAGTTTTTCTCGAAAAAAACCTCTTTCCAGCTAAGGATAACCCAAGTTTCCAGTAACTGTAAAATTAAAAACTTCGGCAATATTCACAGCAAAAGGAACCACATTAGACGCAATACTATTGTTTCTCACGATTATACTGTCACCGTACAACAGGTTAACCCCGACACCGCAATCGAATATAAAGTTGTTTTCTATAAGAATATTCTTCGAAAGCAAAATCGTACCGTTCCAGTTAGGATGATCAGGACACATAACACGAACATAAACACCCCAACTGCTATTATAAACAGTATTATCTACAACAGTTACATCCTCACTAAACCCAACGTTCCGATTGTGCATGGGATTACTCTCAACTTCAATACCACCTTCGGTAAGCTCAGTACAACCAAAAACGACATTACCCATCACAGTCACATTAATACCCGAAGAAATGCCAATTCCATTATGCCCTGACAATGACATATCCACTGTGTTATTCATTACAAGAGCATCCGTTGTTAAACCATAAATTGCAATAGCGTTCCATCCACCTGGCCCTGCTCTTAAAAAGTTACCCTTGACAGTAACGTTCTGATAAGGCGCTTGCACAGAATATCCCATTCCACCCATAACTAGGAGCCCATAAGTTCCGTTAGGAAAATAAACAGTGTTATTCTCAATAGACAAATTTTTAGTTGAAACAGAACCGTAATTCGCATTAAGCAGAGGACGATTCACTGCAGAGTTTCCGACGATGGTAATGTCAGATATTCCGCCGCCCACCGCAATAAGAGCCCAACTAGAGTTGTCATTCGAATTACAGTCTCTAACTGTTACATTTGATCCAAAGATCTGAATTGGAAACCTTTCAGTCACGTTGGTGAATGATAAGTTGTTTAATACTACTTGATCACCCATAACAAGCAAGCAGCCGGGACCATCGTAATTATAAAAATCAATATTATTTAATATAACATTTGTAGTGTTCTGAGCGTCAACAAAGCAATAATGTTCGCCTAACCCAGAAGCGTCAATTGTTAAATCTTTAAGAGTAACATTAACAGCGCGCGTTGCAACTCTAATATTCCCGCCCACAAGAAAAATCGTTATATTCGGATTAGCACCCGATAGAACAATATTGCTTGGAATATAAACGTCATATTTCATAATAGACAAGTTGCTTTCCAATACTATTTGTCCGCCAGTTGCTCCCAAAGCGTTTATTGCCGATATCAAAAAAGTTTCGTCAACCATCACATTTTCCTTAACAGTTGCTTGTTGAACATCTGTACTGTAGTAGTTTAACCCACTGCTCTTTATGTCGCTTTTCTTTACTTCGGGCGGGCTAGAAATAGCGCTATTCTCAGGAACTGGGGAAGGAATTACGGTTGAAATGTTGCTACGTTCGAAAGTTACCGGCTCAGGTTCACCCAGTTCATTTTTTGAACTCTGCTCTAAAGCGTTTCCAAAATTTTGCACTATCATAGTTAAACAAACAAGTAATAGAGCTATAGCTAAAACACCAACCACAATAGTCCGGTTGAGTGCTAAACGCCTCAAAGCCTTTCTCCCAAGAATTACACTAAGCAGCAATAGTATTTAAAGAGATATTCAAAATCTCAGAAATACCCCCAAACATGTCGAATATGATACGATACAACAAGTGAACGATCAAAGTCACAAAAAACCAAAGTTGATGCTAAGACTTGATTAGCAATACACAATACTATCATGCCCAATACACTCAAAACATAGGCAAATAGGCTAGCCTAAAGATTGAGGTAATCCAAAACAGCACTCGTATTCATAATCTTAGTAATATTCGTAGGAACCGTAATCTCGTCAATTTTTAAAGTATGCACATATATTAAGACTTAATAAAGTATATATCAGGCGAGAATATTACGTAAAGAATCAACACACCTAAGCCACTCTACCCATGACATTACAAACACATGAGGAAGTATGACAAAATTGAAAATGGGTATACAAATAAGATTCATTGCAATTATAGCGCTCGCCGCAATAATTCTTTGCGCAAGTTTAGGCATATTGGGTGAATCCAATAGTCAATTTTCAACTTCTGAAAGTAACAGTTCAACTAATTCAGAGAAAAAAACCAGCGGTATGGAAAACGGCACTGAAAATTATTTCACTCCCACCATCCAAAGTGAACACGCAACATTAGACGCCGCCAACCCCGAACAACCAGCAGCCAACTCAACCTACATTGTAGAATCAAACGAGAACGGCACATACAATATATTCAACGAGTTGACAAACCAAGTAATTTTTTCAAATACCGATGGCAAACAAGCTATCGAAGTAGCATTAGCTAATTTGACGCCTGACAGAACATGGAAAGAAACCGTTATTTTGAGAGGGAACATAAGCGGTGTCTATAACATTGTAATCCCCAGCTACACACGAATAATTGGTGAAGGCGCAAACCTCTGCATAGCTGATAACGAGACAAGTATTTTTGAAATCCCAACTATAACAAACAACACAATTGACGTAGAAATGGAGGGGATAAATTTCATCGGCAACCCGACTACCCAAGACACAGCTCTGCTGATGTACAAGGTAGTAAACGGTTCCTACGTTGGAGTAGACAACTTTAGTTTAAGACTAAGCCGTTTCGCAAACTTTGGTACCGCCTTGTATCTTTTTGCAATAGCCTCGCAAATAAGTGGAAACACATTCACAAACTGCCAAAACAGCATTATTCTAGCAAACGATCATGGGAGCATTGTAGAAAATAACTTTTTCAATCTTGCAAGGAATGATGAAACAATAGCGTACGGTTTGCAGGTCATAGATAGTAATAGTCTAAAAATTGTAAACAATGCTTTTTCTGGAGAGAAGGGTAACAGTGTTGGAATTGTATGTGACGCTCAATTTGTTGATTCAGTAATCATCGGCAATACATTCAACAAAGTTAGCCGAGTTGCCATATCTTTCGGCCCTACTGAAAGACCGCCTGAATACTTAATTCTTAACAATGTCGTATCTGGCAACACTTTCTCAGAGATGCAAAACGGAGTAGCTTTAGAAGTTGGGTTCACGACGCCAGTTGACACATTGATATTTTCAGGCAATACATTCAGAAATATCAATACTGTTTTACGTATTGGTAAAGAAGGTGCTAATATTGCCAATACCAACATATTATTCACCAATAATATTGCCACTACCGTGCAAACCCTAAACATAACTAATGGAGCATCATGCAACGCAGTTATCAAAAACAACTTAATCAACGGTAACTGGATTCCTTAATTTT
>DPLR01000164.1:4269-5968 GCA_003541895.1 Cytophagales bacterium
AAGCAATAATGCATAAGTTATTCTCGAAAAAAAGTGCATTTAAGATCTTTATTGTAGAATATACAAGAGATTCATGTGCTTAACACTAAACACTTGAATGGATCGTCTTCACAAAACCATTATATTTGCATTGAATCCTCGATCAAGTTAAAAGCGTGACCTGCTGTGGCAATATACGCAGTCTTTCTTTGTTTGCTAAGGACAAAAACCTAGCGTAAATTACACTTTAAAAAAAACTTAATCACTTAATTTGATTGTTCGTATACCATTCAATAGTTTTTTTCAAACCACTGGTAAGATCTGTTTTCGCCTCAAAATCGAACTCTTTTTTAGCTCTTGTAACATCCAGACATCTCCTCGGTTGACCATCAGGCCGTGACTTATCCCAAATAACAATTCCATTAAAACCTGTCAATTTAACAACCAACTCCACTAATCCCTTAATAGTTATCTCTTTTCCAGTACCAAGATTTACTGGTGCAGGCTTATCGTACTTTTCAGTGGCAGATAGTATACCCTCAGCTGCGTCTTCAACAAAAAGAAACTCACGCGATGCTTTACCAGTTCCCCAAACAGTAACCGAATGCTCACCTCTCTTTTGAGCGTCAATAAACTTCCTAACGAAAGCAGGAATAACATGAGAGGACTCTAAATTAAAATTGTCTTCTGGACCGTAAAGATTCACAGGCAACAAATATATCACATTCATTCCATATTGTTGACGATATGCTTGTGCCATCACAAGAAGGGCTTTCTTTGCTATGCCATAAGGTGCATTTGTCTCTTCAGGATACCCATTCCAAAGGTCATCTTCTTTAAACGGAGTTGTCGTAAACTTGGGGTAGGCACACACCGTCCCAACCTGCACAAATTTTCCAACACCTTCAAGTCGTGAGGAATCCATAAGCTGCACACCCATCATAATATTATCAAAGAAAAGAGTGCCAGGATATTTCTGATTAAACCCTATTCCACCCACTCGAGCAGCAAGATGAACAACCACATCCATATTCTCGACAGCTTTTTCGCAATTAGATCTTACCCTTAAGTCAGAATCCTTGCTACAAGGAATGAAAATGTGGCTGGGTGAAACATCCTTTTCTTCAACAAGCTTGCGATAAATATGGGAACCTAAAAAACCATTACCGCCAGTCAGTAGAATATTTTTTTCTTTCCAAAAAGACATTTAATCTATCTTCCACCAACGATTAGGAAACAGTTTAGCTAAGATTTTATCCCCATCACCGATTGGTGCCAACCCAATTTTACGCATATCAGCATCAACCATGATTTTCACCAAATCCTTAAACTTAATTTTAGGCTGCCAACCTATAACTTTCCTAATTTTAGTTGAATCAGCAGCCAAATCTTCTGACTCAGTGGGCCTAAAGTACTTGGAATCATTTTTCACATAGCGATCCCAATTTAGACCAGCATATGAAAAAGCAGCTTCAACAAATTCTTGTACAGAATGCTGTTCACCTGTACCGACCACAAAATCATCCGCAGTATCCTCCTGCAGAATTCTCCACATAATCTCAACATATTCAGGTGCAAAACCCCAATCCCGCTTCGGTTCAAGATTACCCAAATAAAGCACCCCCTGCTTCTTGGCTAAAATATTAGCTATAGCCATGGTAATTTTTCTTGTGACAAATATTTCACCCCTACGAGGCGATTCATGATTGAAAAGAATCCC
>DPLR01000406.1 GCA_003541895.1 Cytophagales bacterium
TACAAATACAACGGCAGTTTTAATTTTTCATACAACAACAATTTTTACGGCACTCAAATTGAGAAACCCGATTCACGAAAGGATTTCAGTTTGACATGGAGTCATGCACCCAAATCGAAGGGAACATCGCGCTTTGCGGCATCCGTAAATGCAGCAACAAGTACAAACAACAGTAATAACTATTTAGGGATTGGCCAAGCTAATCTTGCTTCATTACAAAACAGCAACATGCAACAAAAAGCCAGTTCAAATATTTCTTTTTCAAAAAGTTTTCCGGGAACTCCATTTACATTGGCCATGAACATGCGCCATAATCAAGACTTTTCTACAAGACGAGTTGATCTTTCGCTGCCCGACCTTAGTTTAAACGTAAATAATATTTATCCTTTCAAAAAAGCCCAGGCAAGGATCTTGCAAAATTTTCAGATTAAATACACGATGACAGCCGTGAACCAAATCAACAACGACTTAGGCTTTATCGCAAAAAATAAAGATGGCTCGCCCAAAGACAGCATCGGTGCATTTAACGGACAAAACCTGCATATCTATTTTAAGAATGGGAACAAGGGTGTAAAACATGTTTTGCCCATCAGCACATCATTTAAAGTAATGAAGTTTTTTACGCTAACGGCATCGGGAACCTACAACGAACTTTGGTATTTTGATAAAGTAACGTGGGGCACTCAACCTTCAAGTAATTTAACCTTGGGAACAACGGCTGTAAAAACAGATACCATCCACAAATTCAATCGCGAATCTTGGTTTAATTTATCTGTTGGGATGACCACACGCATCTATGGTACGCACCTTGCGAAAAGTAAAACGGCACGGATTAGAGCCATACGCCACTTAATAACCCCTAGCATTGGATTTAGTTACACCCCCGATTTTTCAGTCCCAAAATATGGTTACTATCAAAAAATTGGAACTACTGATGGAAGAGGAAAACCTAACACAGTAGTAAAGTCGGTGCACGAAGGTTATGTCTATGGTGCATCACCACTTGGAAAAAATGAATCGATGTCGTTTGGTATTGGTAATACCTTAGAGATGAAAGTGCGATCACCCAAAGACACGGCCGATCGCAAAATCTCGATTCTGAATAATGCTTCGCTAGCTTCATCGTACAATTTCTTGGCCGACTCGTTTAAACTTGCTACCATTAGCATGAGCGCCAATACCAACATCCTCAATGGAAAATTTAATATTAACCTCAACGGAACCATCGACCCTTATCAGTATCGCAGAGGAGTCTCCAGCTATGACAAAAACGATCAGCCCGTGTACAGCATTTACCGAGTAAACCACTATGCGTGGGATGCCGGAAAGGTTGGCCGTTTGACTTCTGCCTCGCTTGCTTTCAGTACCAACTTAAATCCGAAAGGACAAAAGAAGGATAACGAAACCAGAGAGAAAATCGGAAAATCAAATGCTACCCAAGCAGATAAAGATTATTTGCTTAAACACCCTGACATGTACGTTGACTTTGAGATACCTTGGAGTTTACGATTAAGCTATAACATTTCATACAACCACGGATCGCCTAATGCCTCGGCAACGGTAACTCAGTCTACCAATTTCTCTGGCGATGTGAGCCTGAGCCAGAAATGGAAAATAACGTACAGTGCAGGCTACGATTTTGTGCATAATCAATTTACACAAACCAGCTTAGGCCTCAACCGCGACTTACATTGTTGGCAAATGTCTCTTAACTGGATTCCCTTCGGAAAATTCACTTCCTACACATTCAACATTGGCATCAAATCATCTTTACTCAAAGATTTGAAACTGAATCGCACCAGAAGCTTTTCTGATTCGCAGCAAGGGTATTAAAGATTGGAAAATTCCAACTCACCCATTTTCGAACCTTCAAATTGAATAATTTTCAAATTACTTAACCCACCCTTCAATCTCTTGCAGCGTAGGGTTTTGAACAGATTCAAGTTTTAGCTTCTTGCGCATGCCTGGAATGTCGTTGAATAATTTTGTTGGCTTGATTTCTTTTAGCTGAGCAGCCGAACGAATGCCTAGTTTTTCTAAAATCGGAAATAGCTCGGCACGAATCCCCAATGACTCAAATTCTTTCACAGGATCAACGTCCGATTTTTTCTCGGGCTTCATCTGCGGAAAGAAAATCACATCTTGAATAGAAGGCGAATTAGTCATGATCATACTCAAGCGATCGATGCCAATTCCCAAACCTGCTGTCGGAGGCATTCCGTATTCAAGGGCGCGCAGAAAATCTTCATCCAATGTCATCGCTTCTTCATCGCCACGTTTGCCTAATTCGAGTTGCTCTTCAAATCGCTGACGCTGATCAATGGGATCATTCAATTCAGAAAAGGCGTTGCAAATTTCTTTGCGGTTACAAATAGCTTCAAATCTTTCAACCAAACCTGGTTTACTACGATGCTTCTTTGCCAAAGGTGACATCTCCAAAGGATAGTCGGTAATGAATGTTGGCTGAATTAGGTTGGGCTCGCATTTCTCACCACAAATCTGATCGATCAATT
>DPLR01000256.1 GCA_003541895.1 Cytophagales bacterium
TACCTCCAATCACAAAATTCTTAGGCAAATTGTAGCTTAATCCCACACCAATTCCCTGTGAGGTTAGCGTGTAAGGTGAATTGATGTAGGGGTACCAAAGTGATCCGGGTGCAAGTGTCTTTCCTTGATGGCTCGTTGGATGAATGCTTGCTACATAAATTTCGCCAAGGAAATTGCTATACGATGTATAATAGTAGTTAAGGTCAACCAATATTTTTGAAGCTATTACTCCTTTATAACCAACTTCGTATGACCATAACTGTTCAGGTTTAACATAGGATAGGTTAGCATATTTGAGTTTTGTAGGGTCACCGCCTACAGGATTCCCACTTGCATCGAGAGATCCCCCTGATTGCTGGTATGCTTGGTAGCTATCATACAAGTATGCATTGTTTGGTCCATAAATTCCATAACGTGAAGCATTTGAAGGAACACCGCCCAACAAAATTCCAGAGGGGTTATTGAAATAAATGTATTGCGCTTGGGTATCGGGTAACCTAAATCCTGTTTGAAAGCTAACTCTAAAGTTGTTGTTTTGATTAACACTATAAACCGCTGAAAAACGAGGTGTAAAATGGCCATCAAAATTGTCCATTTTATCATAGCGGATTGATCCTGTCAATTTTAACTTCTCTGCAATTGTTTTTGAAATTTGAGTATACATCCCGAAGGTGTTTATAAGAATTCGTTTGGGGTTGCTTCTATCCACAGGAGCTTCATCAAATACAGTTGCCTTAGTGAACAAGCTATATTGTCTGAAATTACCACCAACAATAATCTCTGCCCACTTTATCTTTTTGAAATTATAATACCCTTCAGCATGCCACAATTTTGAATTGTCATAGAAGGATGCACCTGGTTTATTTGGATCTTGAAATAATCTTTTTCTAACTGCATTAACTGTGTCTTGAAAATGCGCAGTTACCTGCCCTGTCGAAGGATCAATCATATTTCTATCAGCAAATGCACGAGCTGCACCAGGATTGCCTCCGGGAAAACCTAAACCAGAGAAATAGCCTTGAGATGCCAAGACATAGTCTTGTGCCCAGCCAGATCCATCTGACCGTATGGTGGGGTTAAACGCTTCATTCACCAACGCCCCAAGTGCATCCATGTTATATGACTTTCCTGCATGGGTTGCAGATAAATAGCCTCTAAGGAAAAAATTATCACCTTTTAATTCTACACGATTGAATTGCTGATTGAAATCGCGCAGTGCATATTTCGATTGCCCTTGATATAAACTGCTTCCGCCACCATAGCGATAGGCATAAGACAACTCCACTTTATCTGTGATTCTATAGTGAACAGCACCATCAAATTTAAGTGTAGTGGCATTTCTATTATCTAAGAGCATACTTTCCTTGATGCCGGTTCTCCGGATCGTTCCAATACTCGGAACTCCTGTTGGAATTGCAGTTTCATCACCGTACAAGTTGAGCCCATCAAAATTTGGGTTCTTACTTAGATCAGTTGTTGAAGATGGGTTGCTTCTGTCGGTTTTATAATCATTAGCTGTCCAATCGGTGGCACCCATGTATGAGAAGTTCAGTTTGAATGCAATCTTATTATTGAAGGCTTTGGCATAGCGCACGCTATACATTCCATAAGGATTTGAGCCGCCTGCATTGGAATTTGTTATGCCTTGTTTTACTTGAGCGCTTAGGCCTTGATATTCAAACGGGTTCTTGCTCTTCATAAGCATGATACCATTGAAAGCATTGGGGCCATAAAGGGCTGAAGCAGCACCCGGTATTAATTCAAGGCTCTCGGCATCGAGTTCGCCCACAGCCATGATCGATCCCGTAGGGAAGTTGAGTAGGGGAGCTTGCGTGTCCATGCCATCAACCCATTGAACAAAACGTGTATTTGAGATGGTGGAGAAACCGCGAGTGTTAACTGCTGTAAAATTCAAACTTCCGTTCATTACTTGCACACCTTTCATGTTGGCAAGGGCATCATAAAAATCAGGCGTTGCTGATTGCTTGATCGCTAGTATGTCCATCTTCTCTATGGTCACAGGCGATTTCAAAATATTTTCTTCGACACGTGAAGCAGATACAACGATCTCTTGACCCAACAAAGACTCTTCCTTCATGGTCAAATCATATGTTGTGTTGGCGTCCTTAACTTCATACTCTTCGGTGTGAAATCCGATGAAAGAAAAGACAATGGTGAATGGAGGAGTTTGATTCACTTTGAGGGTGTATTTACCCTCTTTGTCGGAGATGGTTCCGGCAACGGTACCCTTCACCACAACATTAACCCCCGCAAGGGTCTGATCAGTGCCAGCATCTTTGATGGTTCCTGAAATCGTGGTTTGGGCTGCAGCTTGTTGCGTAATACCCACGACAAGCAACAGAATAACAGCAAACTGTAGATAGAATTTATTCATGATTTCTTTGAATTTAATCCCTCAAACTACGAAAAAATTCAAAGAAACAAACGATTGAAGTACTGATTTTTAGCAGAAAGTAAATTTCTAACCCAATTCTTCTTTGCGTACGTGCACCGCTAACTTTTCACAAACCTGATTTATTTCGTTAGCCATGGTTTCGTCACCAGTGGAAGTAAGGACACTTTGCGCTAGCCCACCGAGGCAGTCAATGTAAAAACGTTTCATTTCATTCACAGGCATGTCTTTCGTCCATAGGTCAATACGCAACGTATTTTTTTGAACGTGATCCCACAAGGCAATGCTGATAGATTTACTTTCTGAAAAACCGGCATCAGGTTTATCGGTTGCATTCCACTGAATTTTTTCTGGAACGTTATTGCCATCGAGTTCAATTTCAAATGTGATTTCTGATTTTTTCATTAGTGATTAAATTTTCATTTCAGCAATATCTCCATCAATAATCAATTTCCCTTCAGTAGCATTTTTTATTTGCTCAGTTGAAATACCTGGTGCACGCTCTACCAATTTGAACCCACCTTCAGTAAGTACCTCGAGCACGGCCATGTCGCTAACAATTCGCTTCACGCAACGAAGCCCTGTAATCGGCAAAGAACACTTCTTCAAAAGTTTTGATGCGCCATCTTTACTACAATGTTGCATCGCTACGATAATGTGTTTTGCTGATGCTACAAGATCCATTGCACCACCCATGCCTTTGACCATTTTGCCGGGCACTTTCCAGTTGGCAATGTCTCCATTTTCTGAAACTTCCATGGCACCTAAAATGGTGAGATCAACTTTGCCACTTCTGATCATGCCAAAACTTTCAGCGGATGAAAACAACGCACTGCCGGGCATCATTGTGATTGTTTGCTTTCCGGCATTGATCAAATCGGCATCCACTTCATTGTCTTTTGGAAAGGGGCCAATACCGAGCAATCCATTTTCTGATTGAAGAACAACGTTGATGTTTTTAGGAATATAGTTGGCCACAAGGGTTGGTATACCAATTCCAAGATTGATGTACATTCCATCTCTAACTTCTTGAGCAATTCGTTTTGCGATTCCAATTTTGTCTAGCATATCCTATTTGGTGATGGTTCGCTGTTCAATTCGCTTCTCATAATTCTTTCCTTGAAAAATCCGGTGAACGAAAATTCCGG
>DPLR01000455.1 GCA_003541895.1 Cytophagales bacterium
ATGATTAAATGGTTCCGTCTGCATTATAACGAGCGTAAACTAAGCCTGTAGCACCTATTTGAGGACGTTTTACAAATTCAGTCAATTCATCCAGTTGCTTGCGTGTGTATTCAGCAGCTCCTGTTGCGCAAATTCCAACTACCAATTCAGCATCATCAAAAACTTTAAAACCTTTTCCTTTCACCAATTCATTCAACTCGACGAACTTCATCCCAAAACGCAGATCGGGTTTATCACTGCCGTAGGTTTGCATAGCCTCGTCATAGGTCATGCGCGGGAAATCTGATAATTCGATACCTTTCACCGTTTTAAAAACATGTTTGATCAATCCTTCGAACATATTCAGGATATCTTCCTGTTCTACAAAGCTCATCTCGCAGTCGATCTGCGTAAACTCTGGTTGACGATCGGCACGCAAATCCTCATCACGAAAACATTTTACAATTTGATAGTAGCGATCAAAGCCAGACACCATCAACAATTGTTTGAATGTTTGTGGCGATTGCGGCAACGCATAAAACTCGCCTTGATTCATCCGTGAAGGCACCACAAAATCACGAGCGCCTTCGGGTGTACTTTTGATGAGCACAGGTGTTTCAACTTCAATAAAATATTGTGAATCCAAATACGTGCGCGTTTGTTGCGCCATTTTGTGACGCAGTTGCAAACTTTCGCGAACCACATTTCTGCGCAAATCGATGTAGCGGTATTTCATGCGCAGGTCATCGCCACCATCAGTTTCATCTTCAATGGTGAATGGAGGTGTTTTTGATTCATTCAAAATCTCGAGTGAAGAAACCTTTATTTCAATGTCGCCCGTAGGGATGTTGGCATTTTTTGAATGACGCTCAGCTACTATGCCTTCTACTTTAATTACAAACTCACGCCCAAGTGTACGAGCGGTTTGAAGAAGTGCGGGATCGCTCTTGCCTTCCTCCAAAAAAAGTTGAGTAATGCCATAGCGGTCGCGAAGGTCAATCCAAAGTAAACTTCCTTTATCGCGAACACGTTGCACCCAGCCTGTAAGCGTTACTTGTTGATTTACATGGTCGATTCGCAATTCACCGCAGGTATGTGATCGTAGCATTGGTTTTTGTAATTTTGAACCGCGAATTTATACAAAGGTTCGTAGTTATTCGTTACTCTTCAATTGGAAATTATCTAATGAAAAAGCTCTGTATTCTTGGTGTTTTGATTGTATTCGGATTTGCGCCCGTAAAAATGGTGAAGACCAAAGTGGCCGATGGGATTACCGTGTCTTTGCCCACTACACTTGTTCCGATGACGAATGAAGATATTGTGGTTCGCTATCCTTCGGTGCGCGCGCCTTTGGGAGCCTATACCAACGTTGATCGCAATGCCGATTTTAGCGTGAACATTTCGGCCACCGAGTGGCGCCAGTCCGATCTTGAAGTGGCGGCCAAATTTTTCAAGGCGGGCATCTATAACCTGTACGACCGAGTTGATATCATTGACTCAGGTATTCAGACGATTGATAAAAAGAAATTTATTTTTTTTGAATTTGAATCCAGAGTGAACGGGAGCAAGCAAAAGGAAGCAGACAAGCAGCCTGTGTTTCGTTACTCGTATGTTCAATATTATATCGAGAAAGGCCGCACGTTGGTATTTGCGTTTAACTGCGCCAAAGATCAGCGCGAGCAATGGCAGAGTTCAGTTCATGCCATTATGAAGTCGGTGAAGTTGAAGTGATCTTCAAATCGTACTTGTGAATCTGATTAAATCTATTTGCCTATTATTTTTCCTAGTACCGTTTGGGTATAGCCTTGCCCAAAATAATGATAAGGGACTCATTGGAAGGTGGGAAGAGAAACCTATTGATCCGGCAACATACATTGAGTGCCCGTATAAATTTTCTTTTGAAAAGGATAAAAGGTATAAGATTTTAAATGTATGTGGAGCGTTGGATCCTAGGATGCCCGTTGTTGAAGACGGCACCTGGATGTACGACCCTTCAAATAGGGCTATTAAATTGTCCCAAAGAAAACCTCATAATGCCGAACTGTTTCATAACTCAAACTCAATTTTGGTTTTGAAAATTATTGAGTCAACAGATGATTACATGATAATTTCATTAGAGTTGGATAATAACGAAGTTGTAAAAGATAAACTTGTTAGGTCACGCGTGAATTAATACCTGAAATCTATTTTAGATACTCTGGCACATCCACTCCACTCTTCAACAACTCATCCGGAACAAGTTCTAATTTTTGAATTTTCAACGGTAACACTCCAGCCCACACATTCATTGCATAATCTTCTTCGTCATCCTTTGGTCCACCAGTTCTAACTTTTGCTGAGGCTTCCGCTATTTCAATGGAGAGCACCATCGTTTCTTTCCATTCGTTGTCGGTGGGTTTGCGTACATCGCTCCAACGCCCGGGGCACATTTTTTCGGTGAAGACTTCGAGTGCTTTGTACAACTCTTCTTTGTCGCTTACCAACTGCGGCTCGCCAAAAACAACCACCGATCTGTAATTCACTGAGTGATGAAAAGCAGAACGTGCCAAAACCATTCCATCGATTAAAGTTGCACTCACACAGATGGGAGGTTTCTTATCGCGCAGCTCGCGCATGTAAAAACTACCGACTGATCCATGGATATAAAGTTTATTTCCGATCCGCACAAAGCCAGTGGGAATTTGAAACGGTTGTCCTTCATGAACATAGGCAATCGTACAAAACAACGCTTCATCTAAAATCTGGTAAACGGTTTCTTTGTCGTAAACGCCACGCTTGGGCAAGCGAGTGATTTTAGTTTTATCGGTAATAGGAAACTTCTCCATAATCAATGAGAAAATGATTGAATGAGACAATGATAGAATGGTTGAAATGAGTAAGTGATAGAATGAATGAATTGTTTATTCACTCATCCTATCATTCAATCATTCAAAATTATTTTACGTGGTAGTTCCAGTTGTGAACATCGGCCTCGATGCCCATGCGGATGTCATTGAGTTTTTTCTTGGCGCGCAATTGAAAGCTTTCGGCTGTAGCGGCAGGAACTTCATAATTCTTTCCGTGAATGCTGATCGATGCAATTGGGCTTACTACCGCAGCAGTACCTACACCAAAAGCCTCAGTTAACGTTCCGTTCTTCAAACCTTCTTCAATTTCGGCAATGCTCACTCTGCGTTCTTCTTTTTCAATTCCTAACGATGAACTCAAAGTAAGAATGGAATCGCGAGTTACGCCATCCAACAAAGTGGATGTCAATTTTGGCGTGATCAATTTTCCGTTCAATACAAACATCACATTCATTGCGCCAGATTCGTCAATGTATTTGTGTTCTTTCGCGTCTGTCCAGAATACCTGATCGAAGCCTTGCTTTTGAGCCAGCATGGTAGGATAAAACGCTGCGCCATAGTTGCCCGCGCATTTTACAAAGCCAGTTCCACCTTCAGCTGCGCGAACAAATTCCTCTTCCACTTTAACTTTTACTGGCTTACTAAAATACGGTGCAACCGGACTTGTCAGGATAACAAAACTATATTGATCAGAAATTTTTACTCCAAGTCTAGCTTCGTTCGCAAACATGAAGGGACGGATGTAAAGTGATGAACCTTCGGCTGTTGGTATCCACGCTTCATCTACTTCTACTAATGACGCGAGGCTTCCAATGAATAATTCTTCGCTCAATGGAGGCATGCACATGCGCTCCAACGATTTGTTGAAACGCTGCAAGTGGCGCTGCGGTCTAAAAATATTGATATGACCTTCTTTGTTTTTGAAAGCCTTCATGCCTTCAAATACAGACTGACCATAATGCAAGGCGAGTATGGCTGGTGACATCATCATTTCGCCATACGGAATTATCCGTGGCTCGTGCCATGCTCCGTTTTTGTAATCGGCAACCACCATGTGATCACTGATGTATGCGCCAAAGCCGAGATTAGAAAAATCAACTGACGACAATCGTGAATTTTTTGTGCGCTCGATGTGAATAGGTGCTGTCATTACGGCCATAATCTTAGTTTTTAATTGTTGTAAAAATACTTCAGTTTATTACGAAAAGAAAATTTAGATTTTGATTCATTTAATTTCTTTGGGTGCATTTCCGTGCATAAAACCTATTTCCTTCAAAATTTAATGTACGTAGATAGTTCCTTCGGAAAATAGTTTTGCTGTGCCACTGATTAAAACTCGATCATCATGTAGTTCGCAAAAAAGCTTTCCTCCACGCGATGACAATTGTTCAGCTCTTAATTCTTTTTTTCCTAAAACCGATGCCCAATAGGGTGTGAGCGTGGTGTGAGCTGAGCCAGTCACTGGATCTTCATCGCCACCAGATTGAGGACCAAAAAACCTGGACACAAAATCAACAGAAGTTCCTTTTGCAGTAACAATAACTCCGCGTGCTTTAACTTGAGCCATGAGCTTGAAGTCCGGCTTCATTTCTCTGATTATATTTTCATTTTCAAATACCAACATATAATCCGTCTTTCCTTTAAAAGTTTTCTGTGGCTTAAATCCTATGGATTGTTCCAACTGTTTCACCGCATCAACTTCTTGGAAAATATCCACGGGAAAATTTAAGGTTAGCAACTCACCAGATTTGGTCACGGTTAAAAAGCCACTTCGTGAATTAAAAGTGACCGTATCACCTTCAAGGTTTTCATGATGAAAGAGGATAAAGGCAGTTGCAAGAGTGGCGTGGCCACATAAATCAACCTCAACGGTTGGGGTAAACCATCGGATGTGAAAACCATTTCCTTCTTTTACATAGAAAGCCGTTTCTGCAAGATTGTTTTCCATTGCAATGTTTTGCATCATCTCATCTGAAAGCCAAGTTTCTAACGGACAAACCGCAGCTGGATTACCTTTAAAAATTTTGTCTGTGAATGCGTCAACCTGATATTGTTTTATTTGCCTCATGTTTTTTAAGAATATTTTATAATGCTACTAATCTTCTGTGATAATTGATTTGCCCAAGGTGATAACTGAGATGACCAACCAAATGAAAAAGAAAGTATCCGGTGGTCATTTTTTCCTTAAACACCACCAACGGATATTCTTTCACTAATTCTTCGTCTTTGGTAGACGATAAAGTTTTGTCAACCACTTCGATTGTCTCTTCTACCATCTTGATCAATTCTTTTTGGAGAATATTTTTCGCGGCAAATTCTTGATCTCGATTTCTTACGTAACCCGAATGACCCATCGTTGCGCCAATGAAATGGTTTAGGTTGCCAATCAAGTGCAAACACAAATTGCCAGCCGAGTTTGAAATCTCCTTTTCGATTTTCCACAAACTCTGCTCATCGCGATAAAGCGAAATTTCTTCCTTCAGTTTTTGAAGATCTTTCAAATACACTTTTTTTAAATCTTGAACTATCATGTCTTTTGAAATTTATACCGTTGCTGCTGGAATGTGATGCACCGGAAAATTTACTGATCTTGCGATGAAGCATAACTTGGAAGCTTGCTCATGCAAGTGATTTGCTTTTTCAATCATTGATGCGTCTTTCACTTTTACTTCTGGTCGCAATGTTACTTCGGTTAGTTCACCGCTACCATCCGGATTTTCTTTCATCGTGCCCGTGGCATTGTCTTTATATTCAGTAACCACAACTCCATTCATTACACACACGTGCAGGTATGAAAGCATGTGACAAGATGAGAGAGCTGCCACCAACATTTCTTCTGGATTATAGCGTGTCTTATCTCCACGAAAAGCAGGATCAGACGAAGCAAGCAGATCAGGCTTTCCTTGCACAGAAATAAAATGATTACGCGTATAATCGCGATAGCCCGAAGTGCCCGTTCCCAAATTTCCGGTCCATTCTATTGACAATGCGTAATGATGTTCTTTATTCATCGATTTAAAGTTTGAATGAGTTCGTTAATCGTTACCAAATGGTGGTCATCGTGTTCGGCCACAAAAAGAAAATGATCCATCGTGCGCATCGGTGTTTTTAAACGAGGATGCAATGCCGACAAAAAGATTTCCTCCTCTTTCAACTTTTTCAATTTCTCAATAGTCGAGGAGCGTATGCTACGAAAATCTTGTGTCAGGTCTTTCAATGTTTTTGAATTATGATTGGCCTGATCGGTTTTTTGGTTGGTGAGATCGGCTACGCGCAATTCGGTTTTTTTACTCAGAATATCTTCGAGTCTTCCCACCCAAAGTGGTTCGAGATCGATAAGATGACCAATATTTTCTTTGATTGACCAAGCTCCGTTAAGTTTTACGCAAGCAAACTCATCAGAAACGGTACGAATTTTTTCTTCCAATCGCGCAGGCGTTCCTCTCAATCTTTCTATGATTGAAGGGAAAATGTTCTGCGTAGAACCGAATTCAAATTTTCGATCAAACCATTTTGCTTGCTGCATAGCTTATTAGGTTATAGCTGATTTGTCAACGACAGTTCCATCTTAATATCGCTTCGTTTGTACGGTCCGTCAACAGGTATTTCAACGAAACCAAGTTTCCGGTACATCGTTATCGCTGTTTCCAATTTGGTATTGCTGTATAAAATAATTTTTAGCGCGCCATTTTTTTTACACCAATCGATCGCAGCTTCTGCAATAGCTTTCCCAATTTTCTTCCCCTGAAATTTTTCATCAACGGCCATCTTGGTGAATTCGTACACACCATCTTTTACAAATTTTACAGCTGCCGTTCCAGCAATCTCTTTGTTATAAACACCCATAAAGATTGTTCCACCCGGCTTCAAAATATGAACTTCAGGTTTCTGCAAAACCTCAAAATCGATCGGCTCCATCCAGAAATATTTTTCAATCCAATCACGATTCAGTTTTTCAAGCCACGGCTGATGCTCTGGCTGGTAGTTGATAATTTCGATTATTGAAGTTGCCGTGTTGGTCATATCATCTTGGAAAGAATAGAAAAGATAATTATCCCAATCAAAATGCCCAAGACCAGCACGAACTTCCTTCGGTGTTTTCTAAAATGACTTAGTGTAGTGGTCATACTCTATTTATGATTTTGTAAGTTGAGTCTTCCAATTGTTTTTTAACTGATATCCTTTGTTCACAATGTAAATGCCCAGCAAGGTGATGAGGATAGCGGCCCAAATTCCGGCATTCAATTTTTCATCTAGAATTAACCAACCCAATACCACGGCAATCACCGGGTTGATATAAGCATACAAAGACACAATGGTAATTGGCAATTTGGTAACCGCATAAAAGTAACAGGCATATGCTGCCACCGAACCAACCAGCGTGAGATAAAGTAGAGCAAACAAAATATTAGCTGACCATTGAATATTGGTGTAGTCATCAAGCACTAAACTCATCGGCAAAAGAAACAAACCACCGAAAAGCATTTGCCAGCCTGCGTTCATGATCGGATCGCCACCATTCACGTTTCTCTTCTTTACCCACATAGTGCCAATGGCCCAGCAAAGATTTGCGAGGAAGATAGCCACTATGCCTACAAGGTATTCTTGCTTATAAAATTCAGATAAGTGCTCGCGGAAAATGAGAAGTATACCACCGAGCCCTGTAAGCAGACCAAAAATAATCAACGGTGTTGGTCGCTCTTCTTTATTAACGATCAGGTTCAAGAGCACTGTCCATAAGGGCATCATTGAGCAGATGACGGCTGCCACTCCGCTTGATACGTTTACTTCGCTCCAGCCCACCACTGCTACACCGAGCGAACACATGAGCAAACCACCCACGGCCTGTGTGAATATGATTTTTGAATTGGGGATTTTCTTTCCTAGCAAAAGCATGATCACAATTAAAATTGGCCCTGCCATGAGAAAGCGCAGCGTTGAAAATAAAAACGGAGGAAACTGTGTTACGCCCACACGCAAAGCCAGGTAAGTAGTGCCCCACAAAATACAGACTGCGCCAAGAGCGAGCAGTGCTTTCATATTGTTTTTACTTTCCATATTAAAATTTCCAGAGGTTAGTGTAATGCCTTCTTTTTCTATTTCTTATTTCGTACTCACGATTACGCCAACGGATCGCAAAAAGAATTTCTTTTGCGATTGAAACAGTTTGAGTAAAAAGGGTTGAAATCATTTTCAAATTTTTTCTTTTCAACGGAAACATAACAGTTTCAGTTTTAATTATGTGAACCAGATCAGTTGGCTCGCTTTTTTATTTGGCATTTTTTATTTCTGATTGAATAAAATTTGGATTTTACTTCTATTCGTTTTCATAACTTTCGGGCATGGTTTATCGCATTGATCTTTTTGCCATTTTTATTTTTCTGGGAATTGTTCAGGCATTCTTCCTGAGTCTGTTTTTCTTTTCAAAAGAGAATCGGCAGATCAAAGCAAATCTCTTTCAAGGGTTGATGGTGCTCTCGGTTGCGGCTTGCTCGTTCGAGATATTACTTTGTTATACAGGCTACATTATTGATGCGCTGTGGCTGGTTGATTATTCGGAGGCACTTTCATTTGTGATCGGCCCATCTTTTTTGCTCATGATCATTTGCTTGATTCAAGGACAGCCCGGTAAGCGATGGTACCTTCATTTTGTGCCCGCGGTGATCTGGCTTTTTCTTCAATTTCCTTTTTTGATTCAAGGCGATGATGTAAAATTCAATGCGTGGATTGGTTCGTACCACACAGCCGGACTTTCATTTCGTCATGTAGACGTAGATGTGTTCAGTCCGCCTCATCATTCAGAAATTATTCTTGCACATTTAACTACATATGTGATTATAGGAATTGCCATCACCGTAAAAGCATTTCGCGATAAGAAGCAACTGTTTTGGCGAACGGAACAAACTACATTCAAAAAATTGAGAGCGTCAGCTATTCAAATTGCTTTGGTGGTTATGATCATTATTGTCGTCAAACTTTTGCATCGCGATGACATGGGTGATCATTTATTTGCTGCGTATATGAGCGTTCCGATTTACTTGATTAGCTTTCAAATGATTAGTCAGTCTGGCTTTTTTAAGCAGCCTTCGCTCGCTGAACAACAGAAATACAAAACGTCATCACTTACCTCAGACCAACAACAAATTCTATTGAATAGGTTAAGGCTATTGATGAGCGAACAAAAACCATTTTTGAAACCCGATTTTTCGCTTCCTGAATTAGCCGATCAAATGAAGATTTCAGTTCACCAACTCTCTCAGGTAATTAACGATGGGTTGGGGAAATCATTTTTTGAAATGACGGCCGAGCACCGCATTGAAGAAGCCAAACACTTGCTCAAAGAAAAACCTAATATCAAAGTAGAAGAGATTGCCGAAGAAGTTGGTTATAATTCAAAATCGTCTTTCAATACTGCCTTCAAAAAACTTACAGGCAAGACACCGAGTGAGTGGAGAGGCTAAACCTCCAATCCTGCGTTCGACTTTATAAAATCGGCCTTCTGGCCTATAAAAACAGCCTTACCTTTGGCTAATTGAGCCGTTAGTTTGTTCCATAAAATTTTCAAACTATGACAATCGAACAACCAACAACAATTAACGAAAGAAGGTACGACCTCGACTGGCTTCGGCTCATTGCCATCATCATTTTACTTTTCTTTCACACGGGCATGTGGTTCAACCACTGGGGCTGGCACGTAAAGAATAATGAGTTAAGTTATTCTTTTCAATATTGGATGATCTGGTCGCATTTCTTCCGTATGCCGCTGCTACTTTTTATTTCAGGCGCTGGCACTTATATGGCACTGGGCAAGCGCACGCCTGGCCAGTTCAGAAAAGAACGTTTCAGGAAATTATTTATTCCTCTGGTATTTGGCATGCTCGTAATTGTGCCTCCACAGATTTATTACGAGCACATCAAAGAGTATTCTAACTACTGGGAGTTTTATAAAACGGTTTTCAATTTTGTTCCCTATCCGAAAGGCAGCTTCAGTTGGCACCATTTGTGGTTCGTACTCTATTTGTTGATTTATTCTTTGATCGCGTTGCCTCTGCTCACATTTTTGCGATTGGATAAATCAAAAAAATTTAAGCAGAAAGTTTTTTCAATTTTGTCTTCACCGGCAGGTTTGCTTTTTGTTCCATCGGTTATCATGTTGGTGAGCCAGATCATCCTTCGTCCGTTTTTTCCGGAAGAGACTCACGACTTAATAAAGGATTGGGCTTATTTCACTTTTTATTTTTCATTTTTCATCATGGGCATTTTGAGTTACTCAAACCCAAAACTCTGGATTGCCATTGGCGAAAACAGAAAGCCGTTATTGATTGCATTGGTTGTGGCCTTGATTCCTTTTTATGGAACATACTTTCATTTCCGAGGCTTGATTCATTTTCCCTGGAGCGATGATACTCTCGAAACTATTTTTGATGTTGCCGCCATTTTTGTGAGCTGGTTTACCGTGATCACCATCATCGCTTTTGCTCAGCATTATTTAAACAAACCACATCCGTGGCTAAAATATTTTAATGAAGGCTTATATCCGTTTTACATTTTGCATCAAACAGTGATCATTGCTATTGGGTATTACATTGTGCAGTTGCCCTGGGGAATTGCCGCAAAATATTGGACGATCAGTTTTTTAACGCTGATTAGTTGCGTTGGATTTTATTTGCTAGTCATCAGACCATTTAATGTGATGCGATTTCTATTTGGCTTGAAACCGAAGAAATCTTAAAGGCATAAAAAAAGTGAGCCGGAAACTAATCCGGCTTACTTCTATAAGTTGAAACTACTTTAATTACTTTTCTTTAGACCGTTCACTAACATGTCGGCCAACTGCTGACCTAACGAAAGTGGATCAATGTTGCTGCTTGGATCGTACCAGAGCGGCATCCAGTTGAGTGATGAGAAGAGAGTCATCACGGCAAGTTTTTTATCAATGTTGTTTTTGAATTCGCCTTTCAAAACACCTTCTTCAATGATTGCTTTGAAACGGTTGATGTAGTTGATGCGCAACAATAAAAAATCGCGCAGGTAGGGTTGACTTAAATGACGATGCTCGTTCATGAATACGGCTGATGCCGTGAGATCTTTTGCCATCACTTGAATGTGGCCGATAATTCCGT
This sequence comes from Cytophagales bacterium, assembly GCA_003541895.1. Lineage (GTDB taxonomy): Bacteria > Bacteroidota > Bacteroidia > Cytophagales > Cyclobacteriaceae > ELB16-189. Next base: position 10,949 of record DPLR01000455.1, read on the forward strand.
TCTTCAATTTTTCACTCGCAGAAGCTTTTTGCTTCTCAACTTCATCCAACGACTTGCGAAATTCAGTAGCCATGTCAAAGCAAAGGCTTTGCAAAATTTCTTCTTTTGATTTGATGTGCGAATACAGACTGGCTGCTTCAATGCCAAGCTTCTGGGCGAGATCGCGCATGCTGGCAGCGGCATATCCCTTTTCACGAAACAGTTCGGCCGCACTTCGGATTACTTGTTCTTTTCGCGATAAATTTTCAGTAGAACTGATCATTGTTTTTTCTTAGCTATACAGCAAAGATAT
>DPLR01000170.1:0-1699 GCA_003541895.1 Cytophagales bacterium
CGCTTGGGATTACGAAGTTTCCTAGTAAATTCCAAAGAAAATATGGTGACGCTATTATTATTGATGACCCAAACAGCTTCAGTGCTTTTTTTGTTTCAAGCATTCCTTTTTCGATTCTTTGTTTGTAACCGATCGTAATCTTGTTAGAAATCAATGCTTGTATCCCAGAAATCGCAAATGGAACGAATACCAGAAATCCGTTACTTCTTGTGAATGAAGCAAGAACTGCTAATGGTACTGCAAAAAGAAGTTTGTTGTTTTCCAGAAAATAAAAAGCTGCGATAGTCAAAAACATGAATAGACTTTCAGAATAGACCATTGAGAAAATGTTGGATGATATAAAGAAACTGAAAAAAACTACCGATAATTGTGCTATATTTGTATTGTTAAACAGTTTGTTTGAAAGTTTGTATAGGAATAATGCACTTAAAAGGAAACAAATGTTGCTGATTATGAATCCCGATATCATTGTTGCTTGGTCTAAGTTAGTATATGGTTGAAACCAGAAGAATGATGCGAACAACCGCATTAATGCTGGATATAATGGGAAGAATGCCCAATTTTGAAGTGGTGGACTTCCATCCCACATTGCATCCTTGAATGGGTAACCATGAATTGCGATTCTTTGATACCACGCTGAGTCCCATTTGGTGAACATCGATACGAAAGGTAAATCAGTTTTTGTGAGTTGATCTGGAGCCATTAACACCAGAGTTACTGCAAATGTTATAAACAGAATTATTCTTGACGCAACCGCGATTCTAATAGCCTTATTTTTTATGAATCTTCTTAATAGGTTAATTATATCAACCAAATTAGTCATCTACTGACTGTGTTTTCGTCTGTGCGTCTTTTTTGAAATGAGGGCAATTCATTTTTAAGTCTTCTTTCTCTTAAGCATTGAATCAATTATTTTCTCGCTATCCTATTTTATACTTACGATGCAGAAAATGAAACGCTCGCTAGCGTAAACAATGCCAAGTTATCGTCTATTTGGTTAATTTTATTTTTATTTTTTACCTAAGTAAATTCATAAAATAATTATTATTTAAAGATTCCAACTAAAACCGACAGAAATGCAGAGGGTTAGACAGACACTTACTATGCTGGTTGGACTACAAACATGTATAATGGTGTAAATCCATATTGCCACATGATACTTGGCAATACATATCTGGGTTGGTTCAGCACTTGAAAATAGTGTTTACTGGCGTGATGGTGCTTACGCAATATAGGGACAGTTTGAAGTAATAACAGATAAGGGAACAAGTGATGGAGTTCATTCAGTATATGCAGCTACAGCACCTAACGGTTTGGGAGGAATCAAAGCCTAGTAGTTCTTCTTTCATTTCTTTTTTCTTTTTAAGATTTAATCTTATGTTTGTCTTTCTAAAATTCAAAACAATTGACTAATCATGCCTCAATAATCAGCATCTTGGATATTCTTCGTTTAAAGAAAAAAGAGGGAAAAAGCGGGTGACATCTCCAATAGGTTGGGGGTTCAAGTCCCACCCCTGGCACCAATACGGAAAATATCGAAATCTGACTACAACTCAATTTAGCGCTGAAACAGAAGTAAACCTATTCTTCAAAGAATAAATTTAGTAAGATAGATGTTTGAGTTTTGCCGTCACAATACTTGTGTCGCAAAACAAAAAAGGGAAAAAGGTTATAGTTGACTTCAACCAAACGAAAAGAA
>DPLR01000170.1:2032-2680 GCA_003541895.1 Cytophagales bacterium
CAGCTGTTCATTATTGTTTGTCAAGAATAAATCCCTTCACCAGTAGGCTCTTAACTTCCCTAAAATTCCTCTACAAATTTAGCAATTAGAAATCAGGTAATTCAACCCTTGTTCAACAAGTTTCTTATACAATAGAGACGTAAAAAGAAAATCAGTCATAAGTAGCAAAAGAGCGGTTAAACTTGCACTTCTTATCGTCAAGGTCAGGAATAGCCAAAATAGTAGTTGCCATCCTGATAGTTATTGTAGCTTCAGCATCTGTGGCGATAAGCTACTACGCCATAACACAACTTACCCAAAATACTTCCCCAACGCCCACGCCCTCCCCTGAGCCAACAATTTCACCTACATCAACCTCTCCATTTCCTACTAAACCCACGACAACACCAATTACAACACCAACTTCCACAGGGTCAGTTTATCCAACGCCAACACCAAGTCCCCCTGAGCTGACGACACAAGAAAAAATACGCGACTCAGTAATGAACTTCATAAAATCTAACCATACTGAAACGGCACAGTTTATGAAGGATTTAGTTTGGATGGGAGGAAGAGTTACGCCTCAAAATCTTGTCGGTGCAGAAACATTCATGTATTACAGCCAAGGCTGGAACGTTACAATTAACTATCCCGTGATTCCAAACGCCA
>DPLR01000409.1:0-814 GCA_003541895.1 Cytophagales bacterium
CAAGGAAATTTTGGTTCGGTAGATGGAGATCCTCCAGCTGCGATGCGTTATACTGAAGCACGTTTAAGAAGGATTGCGGAAGAGCTGCTTTCCGATATCAATAAAAACACTGTTGACTTTCAACCGACTTATGATGATCAGAATTCTGAACCAACCGTTTTGCCGGCAAAGGTTCCGAATTTGTTGATCAATGGTTCATCGGGTATTGCTGTGGGTATGGCAACGAACATGCCTCCACACAATCTAAGCGAAGTGGTGGACGGAATCATTGCCTACATCGATAACAGAGAAATCACCATTCCTGAATTGATGAAATTTGTGCAAGGCCCGGATTTCCCGACCGGAGGAATTATTTACGGTTACTCTGGAATTCAGGAAGCATTCTTAACAGGAAGAGGAAGAATCGTAATTCGCGCCAAAGCGGAAATCGTGACCAACGCGAATGGTAGAGAGCAAATCATTGCCACCGAAATTCCATACCAGGTTAATAAAGCTCAGATGATTGAGCGCACGGCTGTATTGATCAACGAAAAGAAAATTGAAGGCATCAGCGATATGCGCGATGAATCTGATCGCGAAGGTTTCCGTGTGGTTTATGATTTGAAAAAAGATGCAATTCCGAATATCGTTCTCAATAATCTTTTCAAATACACACAGCTTCAATCTTCTTTTGGTGTAAACAACGTGGCGCTGGTAAAAGGCCGACCGCTTACACTGAATCTAAAAGATTTAATCATTCATTTTGTTGACCACCGTCACGAAGTAGTGGTGCGCAGAACAAAATTTGAATTGGATGAAGCCGAAAAACGCGCAC
>DPLR01000409.1:1047-4098 GCA_003541895.1 Cytophagales bacterium
TGAAGCCGAAAAACGCGCACACATTTTAGAAGGTTATTTGATTGCCCTCGATCATTTGGATGAAGTAATCGCTTTGATCCGCAGTTCAAAGGATCCGGAGGTTGCCAAAATTGGGTTGATGGAAAACTTCCAGCTTTCCGAAATCCAAGCCAAGGCAATTCTCGAAATGCGCTTACAGCGATTGACAGGTCTTGAGCGAGAGAAGATTCAAAACGAATATGCTGAGGTAAAAGCATTGATCGAGCGATTGAATGAAATTTTAGGAAGCGAATCGATTCGGATGGACATCATCAAAGGCGAACTGACCGAGATGAAAGATCGCTATGGTGATGCCAGAAGAACTCAGATCGTTCACAGCGAAGAAGATATCACAGTTGAGGATATGATCCCGAATGAAGAAATGGTGATCACTATTTCCAATCAAGGTTATGTAAAGAGAACATCGCTTTCAGAATATCGTACGCAGGGAAGGGGAGGAATCGGTTCAAAAGCAGCAGCCTCAAAAGATGATGATTTTACAGAACATTTATTTGTAGCGCAAGCACACAACTATCTCCTCATCTTTACTGAGTTCGGTAAAGTGTATTGGAAGAAAGTGTATGAAATCCCCGAGGGTAATAAGACTTCTAAAGGACGCGCCATTCAAAATTTATTGAACATTGAGCCAGGCGACAAAGTGCGTGCCGTTCTCAACCTGAAGAATCTCGAAGATCAGGAGTACATCAATAATACGTTCGTCATTCTTTGTACCGAGAAAGGAATTATCAAGAAGACTTTGCTCGAAGCGTACTCTCGTCCGCGTGCCAATGGGATTGCCGCTATTTCCATTCACGATGGTGATCGCTTGCTGGATGCTGCGTTGACCAATGGAAGTAATCATATCATCATTGCGAAGAGCGAAGGAAAGGCAGTTCACTTCAATGAAGCCGATGTTCGCCCGATGGGCAGAAATGCTGCGGGCGTGAAAGGCACAACACTTGAAAATGATGACGATAAGGTAATAGGCATGGTTTGCATTTCGCGCGAAGACGCGAACCTCTTGGTAGTTTCTGAAAAAGGATATGGTAAGCGAAGTGATATTGGCGATTACAGAATCACGCACCGCGGAGGAAAAGGAGTGAAGACCATTAACGTCACTGAAAAAACTGGCAAGCTTGTTGCGATAAAGGAAGTTGTGGATAAAGATGATTTGATGATCATTAATAAATCGGGCATCAGTATTCGTATTAGTGTGGAAGAATTGCGTGTGATGGGCCGCGCAACGCAAGGTGTACGTTTGATTAAACTCAATGAAGATGATGCTATTTCATCCGTGGAGAAGATTCAAAAAATAGAAGGCGAGAATACCGAAAGTCAAGAACCAACAAACGAAAATTAAATTTTAGATTTTTAGATTAATTTTATTACACGATTACAATCCTATCCTATGAAAAAAATAATTTTTATACTTTTCCTCAGCCCTGCGATTGCAATGGCACAAAAGGAAATAAAGCCGAATGCAGGCAAAGCCGAATCTGCTTTACAAAAAGGCGCGCTTGACGAAGCAAAATCGATCATTGATGTAACCGTAGCAAGTCAAGAATATATGGTTGACAAAAAAGGCGCTCCTTCAAAGAACTCAACTAAATCGTGGTATTTGCGCGGATTGATTTACGCTGCAATTGACACATCAAGCAATCCTAAATTCAAAGCACTTGATGCCAACCCATTTGCCGTTGCTAAAGAGTCATTTGAAAAGTGTAATTGTAAATATGCCTCTTATGAACTATTGCCCGGCCTTTCTAAAGAAGAGGTGAAGAGGGAATTTGGCGAGCCTACAAAAATCATAAGCCCTGATGAATGGGTTTATAATGGGAACACCGTTTCCTTCAAAGACAACAAAGTAGCCGCCTTCAAAAATGGAGATAAACCGATGAATCCCAGTATTGAAAACTATGTTAACAGATTATATAATGGTATACAATTACCAATGAGTAATGTTGAAGTTGCTAAAACCCTTGCCCAAAAATATATTTCTAGAGGCTATGAAGCTTATAAAAAGAAAGATTACAAGGGAGCTTTTGTTGATGTTGATAAGGTAATGTTATTTATGCCAAATGACACTACTCAATTGATGAATGCGGGAGTTTATTTTGCTCCGTTGGCTGGAGAGAACGACAAAGCAATTGAGTACATCAAGAAATATATTGAAGAAGGAGGCAAAAGTCAGGATGCTACACTTCAGTTATTTTCTATCTATGATAAAAAAGGTGACAATGCTTCAGCGGAAAAATTTGTTAAGCAATTGACTTCAGCCCATCCAACGGATGTGGCCTATTTAAATTTGGAATATAATTTTTATTTAAAACTCAAGAATTATCCGGAGGCCATGCAGATTATGCAGAAACGTGTGGTGATTGATCCCACAGACAAAGAAGCTCGTTACCTGATGGGCATGCTCAATTATCAAATGAAAAACGAAACCGAGACAATGAAATGGATGCAAGAGTCAGTGAAGATTGATCCAGATTACTATGAACCCAACAGTGTAATTGCACAATTGCTTCAAAGTGCCGCAGTGAGGTTGCGCAATGAGCGAAGTGCAATCACTGGTTCAAAACCTGCTGACCTGGCCAAGCGTCAAGAGCTTCGTTTGCAAATTCAGGCTAAACTGAAAGAGACAGAAGCCTATTGGAAGAAATGTGTTGATATAAAGCCTAGCGAGCCTGAGGCATTGGATGGTTTATACCGTGTATATAATGATTTGGCTTCCTATGATGAATCATACGAAGCCAAAATCAATGAGCTCAAAAAGAAGATGAAAGCACTCGGAATGGAAGTTGACTAAATATATCTTATAGCACTTAAAAATAGGCTGGGAATTCCGGCCTATTTTTGTTTAAAGATTTTTCTAATTTGAATTTCTATTCGCCCTATGAAGCGTTATATAAAATGGTTAATTGGTGTTGTGGCAGGGATACTTGTGGCTTTGATTGCTGCTGTACTTATAGTACCAAAAATTTATCAAGATGATATTCGTTCAAAAATAGAAATTGAACTGGATAGCAAGGT
>DPLR01000238.1 GCA_003541895.1 Cytophagales bacterium
CCAGATTTTCAACCTTTTATTTACTGCGAAAAACAACAATACAGATCCCCACTCTTGGGGCATCAAACCGACAGAAGCTGGGTGCTTGGCTTTTGTTTTTTTGGTGGTATTTGTCTCTGTTAGAAGAGGAACAACTCCTGAATTGCCATTTTTGTTCTGTTTGTTTTGGGTTGCTTTTTTGGCTTGGGGCTTTATGCGTCTGTAGGTTGTGTTTCCTCCCGTTGTGGTGCGTTCCAATGCGTTCCAATGCGTTCCATTGCGTTCTTTCGCATCTTTCCGCGTTTATTAGTGCCAGAGTGAATGAGATTAAGGTATGCCGTTAACTGAAAAAGTCACCTTTACTGCTGCTCTTCAAAGCGCCAATACTCTGCAGGTTCCCAAGTTGATTCGCTGGCAATTCAAATTGGACAGTAACCAAACGTTGAAACTCGGTGTAAATTTTGTGGTTCTGCACAAAGGCTGGCAATTCTTTTACAAAAAAATGTGCAAAGACGGACGCATAACCCTTCCTAAGCTGGTTTTAAGCCGCTTTATGGGTGAGCAGGTAAATGCGGCAGGCTTCGTGTTAGAAATAATGCTTGAACCTGCATAAGATAGAAAGCGGTTTTCCGCTTTTTTGAGAGAGGAAAAGGAGGATCAAGAAGCGAGAGATGCTGTATTTTGTAAGTCTGAAAGGCAATGCGATAAAAACCCGAAGATTTTTGGCATTTAATCCGAGAGCCTTTAGACAAAGTTTGTGGTTGCATAATGTAACACGTTAATCTTTATATTTCATAATTGAGTTTCGTACTTTTTTATGTGTGTTTCTTTTTATGACTAAATGCCCAAACTGTGGAAGAGAGATTGCGAAACCAGCTAAATTATTGGAAAACCAATGCTTCCGAGTCGAAGTTTATAGATGCCAGAATTGTAATAGCAATTTCAAAGTAACGAGCCAGTGAAAAATGAATTTAGCTATGGCTCAAAAATGCAAAAGCCTTTTCTTGAGTCCTCTTCAAATACTAAAGCGTTTTTTTGAAGAAAGTCTTCAATGCCTTCACGGTCGAAATCGCCTTTAACGCATAACTGATAACTATCAGGCTTCCTCTTTTCGATAAGCACCAACGATGGTTGAATTAAATGCTCAGCACTTAATTCCTTTAGTAGTGCTACCGCTTCAGCCCGTTTCATCCTTTGCCCACTTAAACCCCAAATGAACGTACATGACTAATAACACTTTTCCTTTTACCTCAAAGTACCCCAGGTTTCATTGATAATCTCAAATCTGCGAAAATTAGAAATAGTCTAACATGACACTTATTGATTTGCATCAAAGTGCAGGAGTAAGCTACTCTAAACTTCAGGCAAATATCCTTATCAATTCTTATGAAAACCAATATCCTGTAGTTTTGTTTGACAAAAAGCGCATCAGCCGCCTTTTCCGAAACTATTATCAACTTCAAGTCGAAAAAATCAATCATGCAACTGAGAAAAACATGTTGTTTACTGCTCATTCTATGCCTGATTGTTGAGGCCATTGGAATCGTTCGTGCGACGACCCAAGGTCTCAACGTCAAGGCTGGGAAAGAGTTTGTTTATAAAATAAATGTCGCTCAAAAAGACGTAGTTCATTTATCTTTTTTAGCCACAGGTCAGGCAGATGGCAATTTGTCTTTTTCGATGGCATTTCCTAACTCAACAGTCATAGACTTTGGAGAGCTCGACCAATACTCCACTAGTTTTACTTCTGATGATGCGGGAAAAATTGAACTGCACTTTGATAACACTAATTCATCTGAAGTTGCATTCGTAGCTCTAAACCATAATATTGACCACTATATTTTTGGACTACCTGAAATGATATTTGTTCTAATAGCGATTGCAGTTCTTTCGATGACCATAGTTACTGGATACATAATAATGAATAAATACAGTAATTGAAGAGAGGCTTCTATTAGTCGGTGTGGTCTTTTTGGAGTATCTGGATTATCCAAATTCCTAAGGTGGGTATTAAAGTGCTCAGATTTTTAATAGTAAAAATATTTAAGTACCAACCGATAAACAGCCTGAAGGGTAGAAGGGCATGCAGAGGAAAAAAGAATACAGATTTAATGCTTACTTTGTTTTGATCGGTATTTTCTTTTTAACCGGAGTGATATTTGGCTTCACAGGCCAGACTTTTGGAACACTCTTGTCCTCGATGGGCTTCTGCGGGGTAGGAACCGTTATGCTGTACGGAAGCTACAAATGGGGAAAAAAGTACAAACGAAGTTTTTAGCAACTGAACGATTGGAACCCGAATCCGCAACACTTTTGATTTTAAATCCAAATAAATTCAATGAAACTCACTAGAATGTGCTTTTTTGGGTAAAGAGCGCTTGTTCTTCTGCCGCCTTAGAGTGGCGTTAGTGTATATTTTGCTTAGAAAAAGAGTCAGTTTTGGGAAAACTTTTTTTTGTGGTTTCTGCGGATCGCCATATAATTTCTTTTCTTAATTTGAAGCCACCAAGCAATTTAGAATTTCAGATTTTTCATCTTAACGAATTTCCAAAAAACAAAAGAAATTGGGA
>DPLR01000492.1 GCA_003541895.1 Cytophagales bacterium
ATTTCCGCCTCTTTCTTTACCGTGATGTCGATTGCATTAAGAACAATTGCACCAACGGAACGATCATTCAGGAAATTTTTAAAAGACGCAGCGAGCCAAAAGTAATGTCCTTTTTTGTGTTTGAATCTAAAGTCGCCTACGTAAATTGTTTTACCCGGATTTGCTTTTGACTCATTAAATGAAGCAACAAAATTTGACAAATCATCCGGGTGAATTTTAAGCATACCATTTTCTATAGCTAATTCTTCATCCGAAAACCCCGATACCCTCTCAGAGGATGGGCTTCTATAAAGTGCTTTGAAATTCTCATCAACCAAAATAATAAGGGCCTCATTATTTTCAACCAACGATCTAAACCTAAGTTCGTTTTTACTTAATTCGTCATTCAGCAACTTCACTTCCTCTACCGCATTCTTTAATTCATTTATGTTTCTGGCATTAATGACAATGCCTTTAACGGAATCATCGTGAAGTAAATTGGTAGCCGTGATTTCCATCCAGCGGTATTGCCCATCTTTGTGTTTCAGGCGGGTAATGATACTGGCAGGCACCCCCGGGGCTGAAAGGCGGCCTATGAAAAACTCCTCGACCGATTTTAAATCTTCAGGATGAATCCACGAAAATGTTCCACCTTCTATGCGGTCGCTGTTGGTGTAACCAGTCAATTTATGTCCATTGGGGCTTCGATAGATGGGGTTAAAGTTCTCGTCAAGTACATTAATCACACTGTCACTATGTTCTACTAAAGCGCGAAACTTGCGCTCACTCTTTGCAATTTCGTCATGCAGTTGATGAATTTTTTCTTCCGCTACTTTTCGTTCGGTGATAACTTCCGTAAAAAGTATCATCCCCCCTATCGAATGGTTTTCCGTGTACCACGGTTGCATCTCCCATCGCACCCAATCGGTGGTGCCATCCGCCCGTACAAAGGGATCTTCTTCTTTAAAAAGTCCTTCTCCCTGTAAGGTCCTTTGATGCAAAGCTTTCCACTCGGCTGATATTTCAGGGAATATTTCGTAATGACTTTTTCCGATGATGTTCTGATCTCCCAATTGATAATCCACCATCCAACGCTCGCTGGCAATGATGTACTTCATTTCGGAATCAAACATAGCCACAGCCGCAGGCGTATGTTTGATGAGCAATCGCATCTGCAATTCATTGCGAATGAGTTGACGCTCCAAGGAATTTCTTTCAGATACATCGCGCAGGTTAAGCACTATAGCACCGATGGATTCATCGTTCAGATAATTGGTAGCAACACCTTCGATCTCAACGAAACGACCTGATCCATGCTCTGATTTAAAACTTACATTGAAACTTTGACCTGGATTATCAATTGATCTTTTCAGGGTTTCTAAATAACGGTCTTTATCATCCGGATGAACCAATTCCATTCGCGTTGCCTGCGGTTGGTTTAGTTCGCCCGTGGCAATATCCAACCCAAATATGCGCTCCACGGAAGGGCTTCTGTAAATGACTTTTAAATTTCTATCGAGCAACGCGATGATATCATTTCCGTGGGCGACAATGGAACTAAAGCGCTCTTCGTTTTTTTTGATTTGAAGCTCGGCCAATTTACGCTGCGTGATATTCTGGTGCATGGTGATAACGTTGCCTTCCTGAAAGGCAAGCGCTCGTAGCAAAAACCATCTTCTTTCGGTAGGCGAGTCGCACGGATATTCTAATTCGAATATTTCTGTTTCTCTTGTAAGAACGGACTGAATGCCCTGCAATGCTTGCTCGGCAATGCCGTCTCCTGCCGCTACTGCATTTGCACACGACTCAAAGTAATTGCCACCGACACCTACACGCGAAAGAGAAGTAACTCCATTGCTATGCGCAAAATTATTCCAGGCTTGATTGGTATTTAAAATATGTCCAGCAGGATTGACTACGGCAATGTGCAGATCTAACGAATCGAGTAAGGCACGATTGAAACGTTCGCTTTCCAACAATCTTTTTGCATTTGCTTTACGCTCAGTGATATCGCGGGCAATCTTGCTGGCGCCTATTATTTTACCATGATCATTTCGTATGGGCGATACACTGATCGATAAATCAATGCGCTTGCCGTCCTTTCTTTTTCGCTGTGTTTCGTAATGATCAATCGATTCACCCTTCAGTATTTTTTGAATGATTTCCTTCTCTTCATGAATGAATTCATTGGGAATAATTAACGTAATGGATTGCCCAATGATTTCGTGTGCCGCATAACCGAATAATCTTTCTGCGGCCGGATTCCAGCTGGTAACAATGGAATCTAAATTTTTGCTAATGATTGCATCATCCGTTGATCGGATAATATTAGACAACAGCGCGAGATCAGTTGATACTTTCATTTCGAATTTAAATTCTGATTAAAGTCAACCGATTGCACACTAAGATTAGTGAAAGTTTTGAAGAAATTCAAGTCAACGCATTTGGTCCTCATTTTATTGAATCGGTAACTGCATCTTAAACTCCGTTCCTTTATTCAGTTCACTTTGCACTTCAATTCTTCCGCCCAACATTTCAACTGCTTTTGACACAATGGATAAACCTAAGCCCGTCCCTGTAATAAATGAGGCATTGCTAGCGCGGTAAAAAGGTTGAAACAATTTACCTATCTCTTCCTGCGGAATACCTACTCCATAATCTTTTACGCGCAACCGCACTTCATTTTTTGAGCAGCTCACTTCAAGATCAATTTTCTCCTGCGAAAACTTAACGGCATTATTTAGCAAATTGATGAGAATGGTTCTGATCTTGTTCTCATCTGATTTGAATTGTTGCTGCTTGCATTTCCAAATGAAATTGATTTGATGCGTGCCCTGGGTGCTGTTGCCCACTTCAGCAACAATGGATTCAATGATTTCTTTTAAATCAATATCTTTCCAATGAACCTCATCTTTTCCGGAATCGATTTTACTGACGGTTAACACATCTTGTAGCAAATCATTCATCCGCACTACCTGCGTATCGATCGAGTCAAGTCTTTTTTTAATTTCAAAGGACGTGAGTTTTTGATGAAATTTTTTAATAAACCCTGCGGCCAAAGAGATGGTAGATAAGGGTGTTCTGAATTCATGCGAAGCAATGGAGATGAATCGCTTTTGTAAATCCACCATTTCTTTTTCTTTGGATAGCGCGGCCTGCAGTTCAAGGGTGCGCTTTTCCACTTTGCGTTCAAGGCTGTGTCTGTATTCTGTTATTTCAGTAATGTCTTGCATGGCACCGATCATACGAATGGCTTTGTGGCCCGAGTAAAGCACATACGCACGGTCGAGCACATTTTTGTAGAAACCATTCGCGCATTTGTATCGGTACTCGGTAGTCCAGTTCGTTTGGGGGTTTGTCATGACTTGATTGAA
>DPLR01000296.1 GCA_003541895.1 Cytophagales bacterium
GAGGGGTTACCACGGAACAGGGAAAACTGAGACCCTGGCGGCATACATTATAAAGACCCTGTGCCGCGATGACGGGTCTCGGATTTTGGCCGTGTCCTTAACGAAACGGGCAGCGGGGAACCTAAGCGACAAACTCATTGAACATCCTAACTGGGAGGCTGCCTTCGATAGCCGGGTCGTAATCGGGACGATTCACAGTTTCTCCATTCGCTACCTCAGAAGATTCGCATCTGGGGTTGGGTTCGCTCCTGATTTTGAAATTGACCCCGATATCAACGACGAACTTCTCAGGAAACTTATCAAGGGTAAAAGCTTTAACGGGATCAAAAAGCCCATAGATGTTCTTAAAAACTTCAACCGGGATTATGTCCGATCAACAAAAGAGCTTGATCCAATCGCTAAGGAATTAATCGAAGATCGAAATTACAGAAAATGGGCAATTAGAATTCTTAAGAAACTCAAAGTATGGAAGCGTGAAAATAATGTGATGGATTTCGATGATACTCTTTTCTACTTTCGAAGGCTTCTGGAAAAAAGCCCCTCTATCGTGAAGGCAGTGACCAGGGATTTTTCACATTTAGTTGTCGATGAATTTCAGGACACCACTGAAGTTCAATGGCACATCATGAGAATGCTCATCGATGCTGGAATATGTTTCTTCGGTGCTGGAGATCCATTTCAGACCCTCAATCGGTATGCAGGAGCCATTTTGGAGCGGTTTGACCAGTTAGAAACGATACCTGGATGTAGAACTTTTGAACTCACAGAAAATCACCGTACCACAAAGCCTATAGTCGCCCTTGCTAACGGCTTAATAGGGCAAATATCAAAAAATGATTCTGACAAAGTATGGACGGAAGAACCAGGGCCGAAACCAGTAGTCTATTTCAATTCATTTTTGGATATGCATCACAAAACAATTCTGCAACTGATTAGACGTCACCGAAATGAAAAGATCACGATTAGCGGTATGACCAAGAAACTCGCCCTTAATAACATGGCGGTATTAGCACGACATGACAATGATTTTGAGAAGTTGAGAAACCTCTTAACGAAAAATAAAATCCCGTATGTTTTCTATTCCAAAGATTCTAAAAATGATCCCGAAGTTTTCACCGTTGTTTCAGCGATTTTGAAGATTGCACTGCGAGGAGGTGATTCAAAATCTTGGGAAACTGTGTTGACACGTTTGAGCGGTATAGGGGTTAAGAAAAAGGAGGTGATCATAGAAATGCTGCGAGCTAAAAATTATCAGCTTAAGGAATTACAGCGTGTAGCCCGTGGTAATTACATGCATGATTTGAACAATTTCATAAACTTGCTGCATTTGATTAGTGGACTAAAAAATGATCCAGTTAACGCAATTCAAGAAATTTTAAAATTCATAGGGCAACTCAAAAAGAAGCTTAAAGGCGTCGATGAATATTTGCCGACTTTCAATCAGATCGCTTTTAAATCACTGGATTTCGATGAGTTGCTAATGAACTTGAAAGAGAGATCCTTTGGGCAACGCTATGTTCCGAAGCGACATTCGAACAGAGACCAGTTCTTAACACTTGGCAACATTCACCAGACAAAGGGCCTTGAGTTTGAAGTTGTTTTCATCCTCGGCAGTCATGATGGTTATTTCCAGAGGCACGAAACATTTCAGCAAAAGGATAAGATCCAGGAAGAGATATCCGTCATGCTTACAGGGGTCACGAGGAGTCGATACTATTTGTACATGCTTTTTCCGATGACCCATGAAGAATGGAAAGCTAAAAGCCATCAAGAGAATGCATCGATTTTCGTAAGAAACTGTCAAAGCAAACTTTTCAAGACCTATTCAGTAGAGTTAGAAACGAACTAAGGTGCTTCGGAATATAAATCAAAACAACATTAACATTCGAAGGAGGATTTAAAATGGACAACATCACTATAGCCAGAAAAGATCTTTTTAAAATTCGAAATGATCTGAAGAATTCAATTAAAAACTGGGACCCATTGCTGAATTCATTAGAACCTTGTTTGGTAGATGAAGATTGGGAAATCATTCATAACATCGAAGGTCCGCTCCTCAAATCGGTACGAAAGATCGATCGTCTCCTTAAGTCCGCAAAATGACTTAGGAGCAAGAGTCACAGGTTGATATACCAACTAACCCTATAACATTTTTCATGAGGTGGATTATGAAATATATTCTTGTGGATAGAAAGCAAGTCCTAAGGTTAAAAAGAGCTGTCAAAGATATTAAGATAGGCTTGAATCTTTTTCAATTGGAAATGAGTAGCTCAGACAAGAAGATATTATATAAAAGAATCGTCAAGGAAACGGCAAAGAGTCTTTCAATTATAGACGAAATTAAAAGATAGCAGAATGAAAATTGAATGGGTATGCCAAGTTCCTTATCACCTGATTCGTAGCCTTAGACCAAAGTGAGTTCTTATGACAGGTCGGAATCATTGGCATATCCATTCTTTCAGAATATGCAGCTAGAACCTATCAATTCTTGCGATTAATTGTCTTAGGTTTCCTCTCGACATTTAGATTCACAAAATAGGCCGATTTTCACTGTTACTATTGGGGAACACCATCTTTACGGTAAATGACACGGGATTGCCCGTTCGTGGTATGAATTGCCCTTCTGTTGTCATTGTAACCTATTGAAATAATTATACCCAAAAACAGGCAGATTTTGAAAGGATTGGTGAAAAATGTTCACTTACAAACAACTTTCTGATTTCCCCAAATATCGCTTACGGTCAGATGGATTGATATTGCACAAGACAGGCCATGGTTTGAAAAGCTTGCCTGTCAGGAAGGACAAAGGCGGGTTCAAGTACGTCATCCTGTATAATGAAGATACTGAAAAGAAAGTGTTTCTATTCGCCCTCAAATTTCCACGTGGCAAGGGCTACGAAAACGTTATGCGTCTCAAGAAAAAGGAGGAAAGGAAATTAAAGAGACTAAAAGATGAAGCACGGGTAGTAGGAAGACACCACAGGAGCTTGAGGGAACTGCGAAGATCTCTGCAAAAATATGAGCGAA
>DPLR01000281.1 GCA_003541895.1 Cytophagales bacterium
AGAATTTCACCATCACGCGCAAGCCCTGGCCGAAAGACAATTTCCCTTTCACTCTTTCTTCCGTGCCGCTGGAGATTAAAACCAAAGGCAAGAAAATTCCCGCATGGACCATCGATCAATATGGTTTGTGTGCCGAACTTCCGCAAAGCCCCGTGAAAACTAACGAACCCGAAGAACAAATTACTTTGGTGCCGATGGGAGCTGCACGGTTGAGGATATCTGCGTTTCCGGTGGTGAAGTGAAAAGTAATAACAAGATATTTTTTGAGAGCGATAACTACTTGCATCGAAAAATGACGAAGCCCTTCACTGTCAGCTGTTGCAAAACGAAGAAAATTTAATAACTCAACCCCAACGCTGGCACATACACACTGTGGGCTACCGTTTTCACTTATTCATTTCAATTGTTATAAAAAAATATTTGTCCGCTTGTTTTGGTACTTTGTTAATTGTAGCGGGTGTCCAATTGTCCTTAAAACCTTCACAAGCTTTCTCAACCGCGAGATATGTCGGGTCATCTTTGGTAAGAAATTCTCGTGCTTTTGAAACCTTAAGTTTAACTACTTGCCCTCTTGGGGAAATTGTAAAGATTACTCCCAGTTCAAAATAATTGTATACTGTACTGCGTATTTTTAAGTTCTCGTTTAGATATTTTTTGATTGATGTTTCAATTTTCTCATTGGTTGGCTCCTTGAACCCTAAATTTTGTTTATCAAGCTTGTCCGCAATTTCTTTTTGGTCTTTAAGAAATTTTTCTCCCCATTTATCCTCGATCGCTTTTTTCATTATCTCATCATGACATTCGAATTCACTTTGATAGCCGATATCGTATAGTGTATCATAAAGCTCATCTAGTATTCCATAATCTATCTCGAGAGTCTTTCTAAGTGTTATGGATGATTCGAAAATATATCTTGGAAAACAAATTTGTCCAAGAGCTAGTCGCTTTAATGCCCTCTCTTTTCCGGATTCACACATCTCTTTGTTCACTGTCACCATCTCCTCTTTGGTCTGTCCTAGTAGATCAGTGGATAAAAGTAAAATATAAAAGTAAACGGGTATTTTCATAAAATGGTAACCAATGTTCGGCTATACACACTTCACTTACATATAAGTAAATTACAATATGAAATATATGAAATTCTATTTATCACTTCAACGCAAACGCCACATAACTATCCCCTGATTTTGTTCTCAACTTTCCGCCACCGCAGGGAATCACTAAAAATTCTTTCCCGTTCACTTCGTAAACACTCGGTGTGGCAAAGCCGGGGTTGGGTAAGTTCGTCTCCCACAAAAGTTTTCCATTCCATTTGTTGAAGGCTCGCAGTTTGCCATCAAGGGTGGCAGCGATGAACAACAATCCTGATTTGGTTACTACCGGTCCACCATAATTTTCAGAGCCGGTGATGATTCCCTTCGCTTTGAATTCTTTGATTTCACCAAAAGGAATTTTCCATTCGATTTCTCCCGTGGAGAGATTCACTGCGTTCAATGTTCCCCACGGTGGTTTGATTCCGGCATATCCTTCTTTCGTTGTGAATTTATTGTAACCAGTGATGTTGTAACGCAACATTCGGAACGAATCAACTTTAACCGCTACTGATTTGAATTCCTTTTGTTGTTCTGATTTTAAATCCAAGATAAACGAAGCGATGGCCGTGCTTTCATCTTTCGAGAAATTTTTAAAGGCAGGCATCATTCTTCTACCACTGCTGATAAGCTCTGTAAAAGTTTGAGTTGAATATTTCTTATTGGCCTCTACAATGGAAGGATAATTTCCTGAACCTTTTCTCTCAGGGCCGTGACAAGGCAGACAATTTATTTTGTACAAGCGCTCACCTGCTTGCAGGTAATTTTCTTTTCTCGTTTTGCTGTAATCCACTTCCATCATTTTCAATACCCACGGCATCTCGTTTACGTTCACGTAAAATAAATTGGTCTCAGGATCGAACGCAGGACCGCCCCACTCCGAACCGCCATCAAGTCCGGGAAAAAATATTGTTCCATTGAACGTGGGAGGTTCAAACATGCCTCCATGCTTAAGTATAGCAAAGCGCTGTTTCAATTCCTGATAGGAAGAATCTGGAACCAAATCATTCAAATCATTTTCAGTAAGGGTCTGCCGCGCAAAGGGTTTTGGAAAAGAAGGGATCGGTTGTGTAGGCCAAAGTTTTTCTCCGATCAATTCAGATTGATGTGGTACTTCTATTTCTTCAATCGGATAAATCGGTTTGCCTGTTTCGCGCTCCAACAAAAACAGAAATCCATTTTTGGTAGGCTGAGCAACGGCATCAATTTCTTTTCCATCTTTTTTTATCGTGATAAGCGCAGGAGGCGTAGGCAAATCTTTATCCCACACATCGTGATGAATGGTTTGAAAGTGCCAGCGGTATTTTCCGGTAGCCGCATCAATAGCGAGCACAGAGTTACCAAACAGATCTTGGCCTTTTCTTTTCCCTCCATAAAAATCGAACGACACCGAGCCTGTGGGCGCAAATAAAATTCCTCTCTTCTCATCGAGACTGAATCCGCCCCATGCATTGGCGCCACCGAGATGTTTGTAAGCGGTTGAGTCTTCCCACGTGTCATAACCAACTTCACCCGGATGAGGAATCGTATGGAAAATCCAAACCAATTTTCCCGTGTGGACATCGTACGCGCGAATGTGTCCGGGCGCAGCGTCACCACCTTCACTTACACGCGAGCCGAGGATGAACAACTCTTTGTAAATGATACCGGGCGAGGTGGCGGCCACATAGTGATCGTGAACATCTTTGTCCAAACCTTCGTGTAGATCAACTCTGCCTTCGTTGCCTAGTTG
>DPLR01000490.1 GCA_003541895.1 Cytophagales bacterium
TCATCAGATAATTTCTTCCGATCGTATTTTCTCTCGGCCAAACTTCTTGAACGGGCTTGAAATTCGAGCAGCAACTTTGAATCCTTTAAGAATGACTCAGTCTTTTTAATAAAATCAGTGGGGTGAAATGGATCTATTGAAATACCACATTGCTCGCGCGCAATTTCTTCTTTGATCCAGCCCCCAAAATTATTGACGATCAATTTACCACCGGCAAGGCTATCAAAATACTTGTTGGGTGAACCTGTCTGAAGGATCGGCACATTCTTATAACAAATGAACGAGGCATCAGTAATGTTTAGAATATCGCGCACCTCATCACGGCCAACAAAACCAATAACGGAAATGTTTTTCAAATTCAAATTTGTAATGGAAGCTTTTAACTGATCTAGCATTGCTCCTTCACCGCAAAGAAAAAAATGAACAGGCAAATCTGCTTTTTGCGATGTGTTCGCGCATTCTATAAAATAATCCAATCCGTTGGCGGCACCGATGGCTCCAATATAAGAAACGACAAATTTTCCCTCTACCGAATATTTTTTTCTGAGCATCGGATTTTTTTTCTCAGGCTGATAAAAATCACAGTCTGAGAAATTAGGAATGATGTGAATTTGCTTCGAAGAAATTTTTTGCTGAACTGCATTTTTTATTGACTCGGAAAGTGCCACGATTGAATCAGCATTTTTATAAATCACCTTCTCTAATTTATAGAGCAGAGATGCAAAAATTTTATTCTTAATAAATCCCATCTGGATGGGAGCATCAGGCCACAGATCGCCCACTTCAAAAATGTAAGGAAGCTTCAATCTCTTTTTCAATCGCATGGCAACAAGCCCAACCGTAAGCGGAGTTGAAATAGCATAAACTATATTCACATCAGGAATTTTTTTAGCCAGCCGATAACTCTTCCAAACATAACTCAGGAATGAAAGGCTGCGCTTTAAAAACCCGAAAGCATTTTCATACGCTACCGGAAGATAGTGCACCTCAATCCCCTCAAGATTTTCATTTCGATAGGTTACTTCATTGCAACCTGTAATTACCACCGTTTCAATTCCTCGATCAACCAATGCTTTCGCCAAGTAATACGAACGAATAGCTCCGCCCATGGCAGGTGATCTAAAATGTTGGTGCAAAATCAAAACTTTCACAACGCAAATAAAAGACGAAACCTTATTAATCCCAACATTAGGTCAGTTTGAAATTAAGATACCGATCGGTATCTTTGAGCCATGCGCAATCGAGAAGAAACCATCGGGGTCATTTTAAAACAAGCGGGACATCTTTTTAACTCGCATGGATACAAAGCCACTTCCATCGGTCACATCACGCAGGCCACGGGCTATACCAAAGGTGCGATCTATCGGCATTTCAAGAGTAAAGAAAAATTGGAAGCCGAAACACTTACCTACCTCACCTCTTTGCTTTTTGAAAATTTATCGAAGCGGATTAAAGAAGAGAAAAATGCGGGTGACAAGCTGCGGGCGGTGCTGAGCTATTTTGAATCGTACATTACCAAGCCACCCATCAAAGGCGGGTGTCCATTGCTAAATGCTGCTATTGAAGCAGATGACGGAAATCCGATGCTGCGAAAAAAAGCACATTCTATTTTAACCTCGTTGAAAGAATCGATCATTCACATTTTAAACCGGGGCATTGAATTCAAACAAATAAAAAAATCGGTTGACAAGGAGTATGTGGCTACCGTGATGATTGCGGGCTTGGAAGGCGCAATTATGATGAGCAAACTTTCAAAGTCAGATCACGACATTCAGATTGTGGTGAAACACTTGAACCAACTCATCACTTCTATTGAAGCGTAAACCATTGCTCAAAGCGACTGAACATCAAAAACGAATTATGAAAAAAACATTGATCATTTTATTCTTCCGCTACTACCTCAACACCTTGTCGCTGATTTCGCCCATCAAAGCAGGCAAGGCTGGCTTTCTGATGTTCTGCCATCCGCGAAGGCGTGCGGTAAAACCTCACCACCTGGAGTTTTTAAATTCGTCTGAAAAATTTACTGTAGAGTATACGGGCAAAAAAGTGCAAGGGTATAAGTGGGGAAACGGAGAAAAAAAATTATTGCTGGTGCACGGCTGGGAAAGTCACAGCTATTGGTGGAAAAGTATTGTCACCACTTTACCGAAAGAAAAATTTACGCTTATCTCCATTGATGCTCCCGGCCACGGGCTCTCAGAGGGAAGTT
This sequence comes from Cytophagales bacterium, assembly GCA_003541895.1. Taxonomy (GTDB): domain Bacteria; phylum Bacteroidota; class Bacteroidia; order Cytophagales; family Cyclobacteriaceae; genus ELB16-189. The sequence continues at coordinate 2,213 of DPLR01000490.1, forward strand.
TCATTCACCTGCCGCACTACAGCGGGCTGATTGAAAAGTTGATTGAAACGCACGGAGGTTTTTATGCCATACTCGGCCATTCGTTTGGCGCATTCTCTTCTATGTATACTCTGTTTCGGGCGCCACAACTTCCGGTTTCAAAATTAGTGCTAATGGCTTCGCCTGGCGAGATGCAAGAATTTGTTGACTACTATCAAGCGTTGATCAAGTTCACGCCTCGTACAATGAAAGCTATTTTGGATTACTTCGTCAAGATGATTAGCCACAAGCCAGATTATTTTTCTCTAAAAGAATTCGCCAAGGGGATAAAAATACCTGGGCTGTTCGTTCATGATACCGAAGACAAAGAAGCACCTTATCGGCATGCATTAGCGGCACACAAAAATTGGCCTAACTCAGAAATGATAACAACAACAGGACTTGGTCACAACTTAAAATCAACTGACTTGATTAAAGAAGTTGAAAAATTTCTTGGCTGATCACTTCAGCCTTGGAATAATTTTCAAACCGAAATAAAAATTGCGTGTGGCTGCCGCATTAAAATACCGACCTGCTGCGGCATTCAAATCGTTGCCCAGGCTATAACGTTGATCGAGGGCATTGTCAACTCCAGCAAAAATTTCGAATCCAGTTTTGCCCGAGAAAACGGTTTTATATCCCAATCTTGACCCGATCAAAAAATAACTTGACGCGTAGATTGAGTTGGCATCATTCAATGGTATGCAGTCAACATAATTGGTTGTGGCGTTCCAGTAAAAATGTTTTAAAAAATTTAAATCGATCCCTGCCACCAATGTATTTAATGGCGAGCCTGTCCAGCGGTTGCCCGAGTAATTAACGCCATCGTGTTGATAGTTCGTGAACTTATAATTGGTTAGCGTGTAGGCAATCCAAACTTTGAAAAAAGAAATTGCTCTTGATGAAAGTGCTTTTTGAAATGCGAGGGCCACCTCCGCTCCTTTTTTAGAAGTTCTGCCAGCGTTCACAAAGTAATCGGCATTGTAAATATTTTTCTCGCTAACGATCGACTGCGTCAATTCAAAATCGTAGCCCACTACATCAAATGAGAAGTTTCTGAAAACAGATCCGCGAATACCCAATTCATAATTTATTCCTTGCTCGGGCGATAAGGTGTTATTGTAAACTCCCGAAGAAGGCCGAACCTCTGCCAACGAAGGCGCTGAAAATCCTTTAGCTATTGAACCAAACGCTGAGAATGATTCACTGAATTTTTTAATCAGCGCGAGGCGCGGAGAAACTACCGGATCAAACTTGCGCTGATAGTTTCCAGACGGAGTTCCGGCAAGCCGTTCAAATTTATAGTTGATAAAATTTCCACTGCTGCCTAACGTGAGGTAAAATTTTTTAGGAAAAGAAAATTCTGCTTGCACAAAAGCCAGTGCCATATCTGATGTTAGTCGGTCATCAGTTTGAACGGTGTCTTTCACACCACTTCTATTTCCGTAATCGGTAAGTGGTGAATAAAAATGTTGATACTCTGCTCCGGCCGTGAACTTTACTTTCCATTCCGATTTTTCAATTTCATATTGTGTATCGGTTCTGCCACCGAAATTATTTTCGGTTCTTCGCTCGTAATTAAGAATGGATGGATTGGTGAAATCGGTGTACGCACCATACGCTCCTATGCGGGTTGAAAAATTTCGTTGCCACTGCCGTTCAAAATTCAGTGCGGCATAAATGGTCTTATTAAATACGGCTGCTTGTTGTTGCACTGCACCCGCTGCCGTTTTAGATGAAGGCCGTGCCTGCTGTGGGTCAGCATTGTATTGGCTCAAGGTAAGTCCACCTGGCGTTTGATAATACAAGTCGGTGTAAAATAAAGAAGCTTGCAAAAGACTTTTCTCGCTGAGTGAAAATTTTCCCTCGGCATTGACTGCATCTCTTTGCATGGCTGATTGATGTCTATAACCATCTGCCTGTTGATGTGCGTAGTTCACAAAAAATTTTGCTTTCGAATTTCCAAAAGTAGAGCTCAACTGATAGCGCTGGAGCCCAAAGCTTCCGCCATTGACCGAGACTTGAATTTGATTTTGATTGGCAAACGGATTGTTCAACAAAACCACACCACCTGTGCCGGCTCCATACAAACTCGCGCCTGGTCCTTTAACAATTTCTGCGCGGCCAAACGCATCAAAGTCGAGCAAGTTCAGATACGTGTTGCCTCCGCCATCGGTGAACGGCAATCCATTCCAATAAAATTTTACTTCGCGAATTCCGAAAGGCGAACGCAGCGTGCTTCCGCGAACAGAAAACCGATAGCTGCCGGGCGAACGCTCTTCCATGCGCACACCGGGAATGGTATTCATTGCCGAAACAACGGAAGTGGTGCTGAAACGATTTAATTCATTTTGTGTAACCAACCCAATAGCAACAGGAGTTTCTTTTAGCGAGCGGTTGTATTGATATGCGTTGACAACAACTTCATTCAATGTTTTAGTGGTGTCATTGTTCGATTGATTTTGTGCAATTGACAATGAACCAACGAAAGAAAAGAAAACCACCAAGGGCACAGAGAGCCATCGAGAATTTTTCAAGGCCACTCTGTGAACTCTGCGGTTAAACCAGCTCGTCATTTAGAAATTTGAAAGAACTTCTTCAACTAATTTTGCCGCTGGGAAAAATTCCAAGAGCCTAAGCATAACCCGATCAACCAACGTATCAGGGCAAGATGCCCCGCTGGTCAATACAATTTTTACAATTTCATTCTGGGGCAGAAAGCCTTGTGTGGTTTTCTTTGCTTTGTGATGGTAATCGAAATGATGAATTTCGGAAGAGGATATAATCTCCTTCTCAGAATTGATGAAGTACGTGGAAAACTCGCGTTCGCATAACTCTACAATGTGCGAAGTGTTGGAGCTGTTATAGCCGCCAACCACCACAGCCAAATCTGCTTTCGTCTTCAGCAACTCATAGGTTGAATCCTGATTGTCGTTAGTGGCATAGCACAATGTGTCGCGCGTATCGGCAAAATGATTTTTCAAATCGGCTTCACCAAATTTGCTAATCATTGTTTGCTTCAAGAAATCGGCAATGGCTTGGGTTTCGGTGGCCAGCATGGTGGTTTGGTTCACCACGCCAACGCTGTTCAAATCCCTTTCAACATCAAAGCCTTTCGAAAATTTTCCTTCAAACTCTTTGTAAAATTCGGAGGCAGGTTTTTCTCCAGTAATAAATTGAGCCAGTGTTTTGGCTTCGTTCATGTCTTGCACAATCCACGCACCTCCGCA
>DPLR01000360.1:0-1699 GCA_003541895.1 Cytophagales bacterium
CATGATAAATCACAGGGTGAGATTACTGGCAAATTTGCTTAAAATGAAGCATAATTCGGCATCAAGTACTCCTAAAAGTGCTAAGCTGGGATTCGTAGTTGTCGTCATCTTAACAATTATTGCCGTTGCATTAACATGCACAACTTACGCAGCATTAACGACAAATCGTCGTGTCGACGCATCTGGCAGCGTATCTGCGACAGCAAACCTCGGCATCTATTCTGATAGCACATGCCAAACACCTCTAACATCAATAGAGTGGGGAGCACCTACACCAGGAACTAGTATAACCAGAATCATTTACATTAAAAACACTGGGATTGGTGCATCATTATCCTTGAGTTTAACTACCTCAAATTGGGATCCAGCAATTGCCGATGGACCAATAACAGTCTCATTCGATAAAACAGGAACAAGGCTCTCCCCTGGTCAATCAACTGCCGCAAGCATGACATTAACGATATCTCCAACAACAGTAGATATAATCAATTTCAGTCTTGCCATAACCATAACAGGCAACCAATAATTGCTAATCGTCTATGACGAATCTTAACAGCTATTGCGAATTGATAATTCATGGAGCAGTTAAATAAGACTCAATTAGATCCTGATGTCTCATCTATTTTCAAATCTTAATGTCAAAAGATAGACGATATGTAAATACAATAGTAAAGAAGTGACCAGATGAATTTCAGATCCATAGTTGCCTTTCATAAATCATTTAAAAGTATACATCTACAATTCTGAGTATTCAGTGATCTCAATGACAACTATGACTATTAAAAAAGAAGATCGTAAAGCTCTCAGCTTGCAGGATGAATGCGTTGAAATCCAAGATAGCTCAAATGAAGATAATATTTTCAATTCTTTACATAATCTAGAGATAGAAGAAAAAAATCTGCTCGAGCAAAAGGAAAATCTTAAGACTTTACTTCAACAGTTGGAATCTACGGCAAAAGAAGAAATTGAGAAAAGATCGCGCAAAATCGAAGGTCTAAATTCAGAAGTTTCGGACCTGAAGAAAAAATGTAAGAAATTCGCGAACTGGGTAAACTCTAACTCGTCTTTGGGGCGTAATGAAGCTGACCCTTAAAAATAATTTTCCCAAGATTCTTTCCAGACAAATATTCTCATTAATATTCCTATGGATACTCACTTGGTTCGCATATGGATTATTTATGAAAAACCAAATAAATATTCTAAATATTGCCGGTGCTGTTGTTTCAGCAAGTTTGATAGTTCTTTTGTATTTTTTGCCCTCTCTTAATACCTTCTCCCATGCAAAAAGAAGGGTACTTTCCAAAACCCAGAAAATCCAAATTCGACAGAAACTAAATTTAGTAAGAAATAAAAAACTATTTCATTCACCCTTGGCTAATGTCTACATTTACCCAAAAATAAATCAAGAAAAGAAAATTCCAAAGCAAATCTCTTCACTTGAGATACAAAAGCAAAAAGACCAATCAACAAAATTAGCTGAGAAATGCGAAGAGCCTTCTGAATCAAATGGATGTCCAAAGAATTTAGATTATTTTACCAAACGACCTCGACCAAAACAAACACCGGAAGAATGTATTAGCTGTAGAAACTTGATTACTTGTGTTTGCCTTACAGACAAATAGACTGGATAGGGGGAAAGATTAGGTGCTTCTACAAAGTAAGAAACTGCAACTACTTTCCAAATCTTCTGCCTTTTGTA
>DPLR01000360.1:2037-3161 GCA_003541895.1 Cytophagales bacterium
TTTCTTTTCATAAAAAATGTCAACTTAAAGCAAAAAATAAAATCAAAGAACATTTCAGCTTCAGACTATCAGAGGACTCGATGAAACTTTGAGAATAAAAAAATGGGGATTGAAAACAAATGTTGTCCTTGCTATGTTAGTTACGAGTATCATTTTTGCAGCCTCGTTCTACCAAGGCACAGAAGTCGCTAGTAAGACTTTGATGCCAACTCCAACGCCTACACCTGCCTTAACTCTTAATCAGACAATAGAGCCAGTAGCTGTCCCTGAATTAACCCCTTCACATTCGAACTTCACAAATTTTGCTTACTCAACCATAGGCAAATACTCCTCCAATTTTCCAATCGCTGAAACTATTACCCTATGCAACTATACAACCCCGTCACATTCTGGAAAGATTATGAAGATTAGCATATTTTTAGCTGGAGTTTCTGAGGTCTCACATGTGAAAGCAGTGATATTTGCTAACGAACCTAATGTAAACTTTCCGCAAGGGGGGGAACCAGTAGCACAGAGTTTTGAAACCTTTAACGTTTCATCGGTTTCGGGTCAATGGTACAACTTTACAATGAACTATTCTGCGTCTCCGAACACTGTTTATTGGCTAGGTTATTATTCAGACAACCTAACTTATTATTTCTACGATGAAGGCAATAGCTCGATTACTGTAACTTCTCAACCGAAAGACGGAACCTCTAGCTGGCTTCCTGTTGGATGGGCTTACCAAGGAAAAACGACTATGAGTCTTGATGCGCTCTACGCTTACGCAAAACCTGGTTCTGCAATAATAGTCAATCAAACGAATTCTGCAATTCATCAATCAACCCAAAGTTACTGGGACGCAATCTTTGTATTGTTGATTATCGGTGGTGAAACCGCAATTCTGCTTCCCCGTCAAGCACAAAAAAAACAATATCAGCAAATAAAAGATTTATTTTAACGTAGGCACAAAAACTAAATATATCAATAGAATTTCGAAGCTTCAGACAACTAGTCGGCAGCATGATTGCACACTACACTAATGGCAACGTTCTAACCGTAAAAAGACTGCTGTGGCATAAACGAGTTGAGTAGCTTGGAGTGTCTGGATGGATAAGATACAACGAAATGACTTTTAACGGAAC
>DPLR01000673.1 GCA_003541895.1 Cytophagales bacterium
CCATGGTGGCCTTGTCGGTCTCCACTTCGGCCAATAACTCACCGGACTTAACAGTATCTCCAACTTTCTTATGCCAAGCAGCAATGACACCATCTGTCATGGTATCGCTCATTTTAGGCATTTGAACAATCTCTGCTTTAATTCCTGAAGTATCTACAGCGGGAGTTTGCGCAGCAACAACCGGAGTTTCTGCTTTTGGTTGTTCAGCTTTTCCACCCGTTGCTGCGCCACTTTGAGCGCCCGCTAACAGGGCAGAATAGTCTTCGCCTTTATTTCCTACCACAGCCAAAACATCATTGATTTTAACTGCCTCCCCTTCTTTGGCGCCTAAATACAGCACAGTTCCGGTATTAAATGACTCATAATCCATGGTGGCTTTGTCGGTTTCAATCTCCGCCATCAACTCTCCCGACTTTACCGTATCTCCCACTTTTTTGTGCCACTTAGCGATCACCCCTTCGGTCATGGTGTCGCTCATCTTGGGCATGCGAACAATCTCTGCCATGTTCTATTTGCGATTTATGATTTTAGTTTACGATTCATTTCTTATTCAACTGATTGATTTTGCTTAATGCTTATTCAATCAGCTACGAACATCAAAAATAATCGATTTTAAAGTATTGTGAAAGGTCTTCTTTTATTGACTTAAAAGTTGATACTGCCAATCAGAAACTCAAACAAGGAGGTGGATGGGCTTAACCCTTGCGAGTAACGGAAGCCGATGTCAATTTGCGGAAGCAAGCGCATCACATTAATATCGAATTTAACTTCAATTCCGGTTGACATGTAGGTTTGAGAACGCGTGGTGGTAAAAACGCTACTACCAAAACCATAGTCGAAAAATCCATTCGCTCTGACACGTTGAATATTTAATAACGGCCCAACAGAAATGTCAGGATACCAGATGGGCAAAGTATAGTTAGCCGAAGCAGAGTACATATTTTGATAGCGGGAAACACTCAGCCCTCTTGGTAAAGGGATCTGGTTTCTAAACTGATAACTACCATTATCTGCAATGACAGATCCCGCGCTATTAGCATAGTGAAGTAAATCAATTTTAGAATTCTGATATGCCCAATAACCCCAAAGCGAATGATGCTTAGCCAAGCCAGGAAAAAAAAGTAGTCCATAAAAAGAAAACTGATAGGCCGTGTAATCCCCACCATAAGGTGTATTGAATAAATTCACGAAAAAGGCTTGACCAAATTTGCTGTTAATATCACGGTGGCTTTGTTTTAACAAACGGTATCCGGAAAAAGCAAAATGATTGTAAATCAGATTTCCATTGTCCGTTTGATCTGATATGAAGTAAACTGGGTGATTGGAATCTGTATAAATGGTATCATTAACATAAAGTGTTGGCACCACCCGTCCTACACCAGTGACGGAGTTCGTAAACCCACTTGTCTTCGTGAATCCAATCGCATTGCCGACAGAAACATTTCCAACATATTTTGAAGTAGTGGTATTGAGAGGTAAACGAAATCCGCCTTCCACATTTTGTTCATTCCATTTATAGGTGAGGTTTTGTGTACTTTGAGTATGGACGTAGTTTGGTCTTGTGCCCTTGTATTTGTCAATAGTAATATCACTTTCATTTGAATTCCTGTTACCTTGACTAAACGAAAAATCGATAATCGGATACCAACCCTGATAACTCACTGATGCTTTCTTTAGCCATGTTTGTTCGGTTCGGTCGTAAACAACTCCTGCAAATAATTGCGTTGTACTCAACACATCTTGTGACGTAATGCCGATTGGGATTTGAGTGTTAGAGGTTAAACTGCTTCCCAAAGTCGCGCCCCAGCTATATGGATTAAAAATTCCTTTCCAACGATGATATCGGCTGGCTTGATAATTTATTTTAGGTATGTTGTTGAAGACCGAAGGATGACCTTCTTGCTCAACCAAATGATCAAAATTATTTCCTGGTTGATCTTTCAAAGTCCATTCTTTCCAAGTCATCGGTTCAAAAGGATTTTTCACCACATCCATCCCATCCCTACCCTGATCATTGTAATATATCCATTTCCCATCGCGCGATACCATCGCGTTGTAAGCGCCATATTTACTACAGGTAATTTGATAACGTTTTCCTGTCTTCAGTTCAAGTGCATAAATATTATCTATTCCACTCACAGGCGAATTGTATAAAACATACCCACCGAAAGGAACAGGATAGCCAATGTTTTCATTGGAGAAATCGGAGAGGTATTTTTTCTCGCCTGTTTCAAAATCAAATCGTGCAATGGCTTTTCCATTTGAATTGGTTACTAAAGCAACAATACTTTTACTATCGGTTGACCAATGTGGCATTGAGATAAAATCATTCTCAGGATTATCAAACGATTTTAAAACTCGTCCACTGGAATACTCAAGCACAAGCATTTTTGTTTTGTATTCAGTACTAGTTTCGATGGTTGCTACTTTTTCTCCATCGGGCGAGATTGCAGCACCGGCATAACGAGACTGTGAGGCCAATTTTTTCTTTTGCCCAGTTGATAAATTGTAGGTCATTACAGTGGAATAGGTCCGCACCTGCCACCGTGGATCAAACCTAAATTCATTCCAAACAATTTTATTTCTGCCAACACTGAGCATGGCGGCATCATTGATTTGACCTTGGATAAAAATTCTTTCCTCATCTCCATTGCCCAGGGCAACTAATTGTTCTATGTCACCAATGCCTGATTTTCTAACTAGGATTCTTCCATCTTCCAATTCCTGTGGAAACAAATAATCCGTATATGCTTTTGATTTTCTTTGGTTGATTTTCTCAAATGGCGTTAGACGCAAAGAATCACGTTGGGCTTTCCATTCTTTTTGAAGATCGACAACCATTTCGTTGTAAAGATCAGTTACATAAAGACCAGTTTCCTTTTTCAAGGCGGAAGAAAACCGAAACGGAATAAATGGAACATTCCAGGCTCTGTCGGTTACTTTATCCCAAATGAACGGGTCGTTTGTTCTCTTTCGCAAATAGGAAACCATTTGATACCCTAACACATACCAATTGCTAATATTATTTTTGTACGACTCCAGATATTGTTTGTGGTAATTAAAGCTTCTGCCCTCTTGAATGTTGGTGCGAAGGATTAAATCAAAATTGGGAATACGGCCACGGCCTGAAGAAGTAAAAGCCGTTTCAGTGGCTACTGCATCACCTTCCCAAAACCAAGCGGGTGCTGCCAAATAACTGGTTACTCCAAAGGTATTTGCCCCACCGAGGGCATACAAAATTTTATTCGCACCTCGCAGTGCATGGCGGTATTGAACTACGTGGCGATACTCGTGCGAGGCCAACAAATTCAGCCAATCAGTGTTACCGGTGAAATTATAATTTTGTGAGGGCATCGCATAAAACTCGCCTCGTCTTGGTGATACAGAAATAAATCCATTTGAAATGGAGGATTGATTTTGAAGTACGATAGAAATTTTTCGCGGGAGT
>DPLR01000033.1 GCA_003541895.1 Cytophagales bacterium
CAGATTGAAGCAGGTATTGCGCCATTATTAATGCTTAACAAAGATTTTTCGATGAATCAGACTCAGTTCTTTGCTAACTACTCATTTCTTACAAGTGATGCTAAATTTGTTCCCTATGCGGGAGCCCATATTCAGTTAAGTGCTTTAAAAGTTCAGTCCGTAGATCCTTTGACTGGCAACTCAACTTCAACCACCAAAACGTCTGTAGGTTTTGGTTTTAGGGCTGGGATACGATATTTCCTTACAGAAAATGTTAACATTGATGTTGGCCCGAGAATAAGTTTTGGAGATCAGTCATCTTTTATCTTCGCGGCTGGTGTTGGCGTAATTATTGGCAAGCACTAAGCCTTCAATGAAAAGAATTTTCTTACCGTTAATCATCCTGAGCGCAAAGATGATTTGTGCTCAGGATATTTATTTGACACCTCTTTCTAAATTCTCTGCCGGGTCAAAAAAAATTAATTCTATATCATTCTCAGATGATGCCCAATGGATTTCGGTAGCGGATGAAAAAAATAATTTAACTGTAAGAAAAGTTGGTGAAGGAACGGCAGCAAAACAATTTGCATTTTCTGGGGGTGTAGCGCTACACGATTTCATTGAAGGAGGTAAGAAGTTTTTATGCCTCGATAAAAATGGAAAACTTTGGACTTACGAGGTTGGTTCTTTTTCTGAAACGGTTTCAACGCCACTAGGTCCAAACATTAAGGAAGCATGCCTCGACCCAACACACCAATATCTGGTTTCTTACAATAAAGAAAACCAGCTCGAGATTTTTGATTTGAAGGTGAATATGACTTTCGGACGAATTGAAAATCAAAATCAAATTAAAAAAGCATCCTTCTTAGGGTATGATCGCTTCGGACAACAACTCGCGTTGATCTCCGAGATTGGAGATGCCTATGCTTGGAATCCACTCAATCAAAAATTTCTTCGCCAGCTAAAATTGAAAAGTGGTGAGTTTGCCAATTCTTCCTCCGTAATTCATGCGGTTGGTGTGAATAGCGGAGGAGATCGTTTTCTGGTTGGAATGCAAGAAGTATTTCTACCTAAAGGCGGGTTTTCTAATCAAACTGCGCGACTCGAACGGAAGAATTGGCTTTTGTCATACGATTGGGCTACCGGCCAAGAAGCCAAGCGTGTTGCTACTCATTATCGAATTGACGGCATGGCTTGTGGCCCAGGGCCAAATCACGTAGCTTATTATTCGGAAGACTCAAAAACAATTTCTCTTTTGAACTTAGAAAAAGTTGAGACAGCAAGTAGCGTAGCGGTTGATGAAAAACCTACTTGTATTTCACTTTCTGATGAAAACCAAATTCTGGCGGTTGGTACAGTGGCTGGTAATGTTTATTTGTATGAAGTAGTGCGTAACGATCCGGCTGAAGTAAAAATTCTGAACCCTTCACTCAACCGGAATTTTGGGGAACAAATTGTGAAGGATACAAAACTCAAAATTGAAGGAGAGATCAATGGTAATGAGAAGGTTTCAAAAGTGTTTGTGAATGGCGAGCCAGCGCAATTCGATTTCATAAAAAGTTTTTCTGCTGATGTTAATTTAACAAAAGGTAAAAATCGCGTTCGCGTTGCAATTCAAAACACGCAATCCGTCACTACGGAAAAAGATTTTTACATTACCTGCGAGCCTGAAAATGCGCAAGGAAAATCCATCAGCAATTCTGGTAGCGGTGGAAAACGAATGGCTTTGGTAATCGGAAATTCAAACTATGCCTATGGTAATAAGCTAATCAATACGGTAAACGATGCAAAGGCAATGGCCGCCTCATTGAAAGACCTTGGCTTTGATGTGATTAGTATCCTTGATGGGGATTATGAAAAAATAAAAAATGCTGTCTTTGCCTTTGGTGATCGAATTAATGACGTTGACATTTCTATATTTTATTATGCTGGTCACGGGCTTGAAGTCGATGGAACAAATTATTTAATCCCTGTAGATGCGAATATCCAATCTGCTTTGGACGTGAAGCAGAAAGCGATTCCACTCACTGGCGTAATTCGCACCATGGAATTTGCCAATGATGAAGGATTGAATATGATAATTTTGGATGCTTGCAGAAATAATCCTTTTCCAACAGGTAAACGTGGTGGTTCTGGTTTAGCACGCGTTCAAGCGCCCAGCGGAACATTAATAGCTTACGCCACTGATCCAGGCTCAACCGCTTCTGATGGTGAAGGCACGAATGGATTATACACGGGTGAATTAGTAAAGCAACTTCAGATTTCACAACGCATAGAAGATATTTTTATGAATACCCGTAATGCCGTTGAGAAAAAATCAAATGGAAGCCAGCGCCCTTGGGAAGAAGCTAGATTGAAGGGAGTATTTTACTTGAAATAAATAGACGTAAATCATTTCACGATTCAAGTCTCATCTTTTTGAGCCAACGCCAGTGAGTCACAAACAAAGTTGCACTGACAAGAATAAGCAAACTGCTGATCACGATGGATCGATACGCTTGATGATTCACCGATTGAATCTTATCTGCTTTGGCAGCTTCGAACATTGCTTTTAACTTTTCATCATCAGGTATGATGTTGCCTTTTGAATCGCTCTGTGGCAAATTTTTCAACACATCCATTTTATAATTATCAAACGAGGCCAAACTTGGCGAGCCTGCCGGGTTCCAGCCGGAATGCAAAGGGTCGTCCTTATCGATGATGGCATTTACGAGTGAGGTAATTGTTATCAAGAATGTAATCACGGCTACGAGGCAAACTGTGTAGCCATAAATCTGGCTTCCGATTCTTTGTGACTTTTCCATAAACTTTTTTACAAAGTTTACTTACCGATCGTCAAACAAAGTATGAGGATAGTCAGTAAAAATGAAGCTGGGTCAGTGCTGACCTAGCTTCATTTTCAAATCGCGAATTTGATCTTCTAGTTCTCTCGTTCTTCTGTCGCGGTCTTCGTTGATGGCGGTGAGTTCCTCCAGATTTTGTTTTAGTTCT
>DPLR01000014.1 GCA_003541895.1 Cytophagales bacterium
CAGAAGTAAATGAAAAGAATTTTTAATTCGTGCATATGCGATTGATTACGAATTTAGTTTTAGGAGTTTCAACGGCCGTGGCACTGGTAGGTTGTAAAGCCGGTGGTGATAACCAAGGTCTTGAATACGCACCCAACATGTACCACTCGGTTGCTTATGAACCGCTGTCACAAATCACAGACCCAGATGCTGGATGGTATTTTGAAGCACTGGATGACCGCAGCGGAGAATTTTACAATTCAAATCCCTACAATCCTTACAAAATGAATTTGCGTATGCCCCCTAAGCATACCGTGAGACGCAATGAAAAGGGTTGGCTTCCATACAGAGGCACCAATGATGCCGATGGATTAGCAAATGCAGACAAACTGGTTAGCCCAATTATGGATACAACTGGAGTTGCACTACAGCAAGGTCAAGTTTTGTATGAGACTTATTGCAAGCATTGTCACGGGGCCAAAGCTGGTGGTGACGGTAAAGTTGCACAAGGAGTGAAGATCGATGGCGTTGACCATAGCATGTATCCAGGGGTAGCAAACCTTAGAGGTGATGCCTACAAAAATATTACTGAGGGACACATCTTCCATGTAATCACCTACGGAAAAGGGCTTATGGGCGCACATGGTTCGCAGGTAAGCGAAGAAGATCGCTGGAAGATAGCCAAGTATGTGAAACAATTACAGAAGAATTGATCTTAAACGAACTACTCAATGATAGCCGAAGAAAAATACGAATTCAAACCAGAGACTCAGCGAAAGATTTTCATTCTTGGAGTGGTCGGACTTCTTTTGTTCGCCCTTGGCGTTTTCCTTGCGATGCGATCAGGTCATGGACATGAAGAGCATGATAAAAAAGCTTCAACTGAAATCTCAAAATCATTGACTGCAAGTGTTGCTCCTCAAGAGGGACATGAGGAACATAAAGTCGAAGCAGGGGAGGGGCATCATGAAAGTCCAACGTGGGTCAAAAGAATTAAAACATCCCTTTGGCAGAACAATGTATTCTTTGCTGGTATAGGTATCATAGGTTTGTTTTTTGTAGCGATTCAATATGCTGCTCAAGCTGGATGGTCCGCACCAATTAAGCGAATTCCATTGGCGATGGGCAGTTGGATTCCAGTGGCTGGTGTGATGATGTTGGTACTTTGGTTTTTTGTGAAAGGAGATATTTTCCATTGGACGCACCACGGTTTGTTTGACCCGAACAGTGGAGATTTTGATAAGATTATTAATGGTAAAGCAGGTTTTTTCTACTGGCCAATGGCTGGAGGATCGTTCCCCATATTCTTCATAGCAAGAATGATTATATTCTTCGGGCTATGGTGGTTATTCCTTGTATTGATTAGAAAAGAAATGCTTGCCGAAGATATTGATGGCTCAACCCAACATTGGTTCACAGCTCGTAAATTCTCAGCGATCTTTTTAATAATCTTCGCTGTATCTTCTTCGGTTTCCGCTTGGGACTGGGTGATGAGTATTGATACACATTGGTTCAGTACCATGTTTGGATGGTATGTTTTTGCAAGTTGGTGGGTGACTGGTTTATCTGTAATCACCTTGATTCTTGTGTATTTGAAAGATGCTGGCTATTTGAAAATGGTAAACGCTAATCATTTGCATGACCTCGGCAAATTTATCTTCGCGTTCAGTATTTTCTGGACATACATTTGGTTTGGTCAGTTCTTGTTGATTTACTATGCCAACATTCCGGAAGAGACCGTTTACTTTATTTCACGGATGAAGACAGCTCCATACAATTGGATTTTCTATGCTAATCTTTTCTTAAACTTTGTGTTCCCATTCTTGTTATTAATGACACGCGATGCCAAGCGCCACATTTCAATGTTGAAAGTGGTTTGCCCAATCGTAATTGTTGGTCATTGGTTTGATTTCTACAATATGGTTACACCTGGGGTTATGAAGAACGAAGGCGGATTGGGTTTCCTTGAAATAGGATTAGGCTTATTCTTCTTCGCTGCCTTCTTGTATGTTGTTTTGAGTTCACTTTCGAAAATTCAATTAGTTGCAAAGCATCATCCTTTTATGGAAGAGAGCATGCACCACCATATTTAATAGCTTAAAGAACTGAATTATGAACATGATTATTGGATTGGGTGTAGTTTTAGTATTGGGTATTCTCTTCATGATTTTCCGAATAGGAAGTTTGATGGAGGTGGCCAAAGACAAAAAGGAAGATGATTCATGGAATAATATCAATGCTATTTTATTTATGGCGTTCATGATATTTGGCCTAGCCGGATTTCTATGGTATTCCTACAAACATTTTGGATCATACGAGCCGCCAGTAGCATCTGAGCATGGAGAGATAACTGATAATTTATTCTGGGTAACAATGTATATCACTGTTTTTGCATTTGTTATCATTTTCATAGCGATGTTCTGGTTTACTTATACGTATCGTTATGATAAAAACAGGAAGGCCGCTTTTTTTGCTGACAACCATTATCTTGAAATGACCTGGACTGTTATTCCTGCTATCGTATTGGCGCTACTCATTTTCAAGGGACTTAGGACGTGGAATGACATTACATCTCCTGCCTCTAAGGATGCTGTTGTAATCGAGATGATCGGGCAGCAATTTGCTTGGACAGCTCGTTACCCTGGCGTGAAGGACAAAGAATTAGGTCATCACAATTACAAGTTGATTGATGCTGTGAACGAATTTGGTTTGGATCTGAGCGACAAGAACTCTTTTGACGACTTTAAATCATTGACATTGTATTTGCCAAAAGGGAAAGAAGTCCTTTTGAAGATTCGTGCAAAGGATGTTATTCACAGTGTATTTCTTCCGCATTTCAGGGTGAAGATGGATGCTGTACCTGGCATGGAAACTCATTTCAAGTTTACACCTACCAAGTCTACAGAAGACATGCGTGCTGAAACTGGAAATCCTAATTTCAACTATGAAATGGCTTTCACTGTACCTTGTGGTAAATGACATTTCTATATGCCGTTTCCTGTTGTTGTT
>DPLR01000381.1 GCA_003541895.1 Cytophagales bacterium
ATTGAGCTCACTTTGTTGAAATGAGTGCTACAGCCATTGCGTTCACACCTTCTTCGCGACCCACGTAACCGAGTTTTTCATTGGTGGTAGCTTTGATCGAAATATCTTCTTCGCTAATGTTCATCAATGGTGCAAGCACTTTTTTCATTTCATCGATGTGCGGATTGATCTTCGGTTTCTCTAGCGTGATGGTGCAATCCACATTTTCGATCGACCAACCTTTTTCAGCGAGCATTCTCGTCACATCCTTCAAAAAGAATTTTGAATCCTTTCCTTTCCACTGCGGATCTTTGTTGGAATAATGATGTCCGATGTCGCGCAAGTTGGCCGCACCAAGTAACGCATCGCAAATGGCGTGGATAAGAACATCGGCATCGCTGTGGCCAACGGCTCCTTTTTCAGATTCAAGTTTAATGCCTCCCAACCAAAAGTCTTTGCCACTTTCAAGTTGATGAACATCAAAACCTAAGCCGACACGAATTTTCATAAGATTTAGTTAACCGCTTTGTAATACATCACACTTGAATTCTCTTCCTTCAAAATTTCTTTCGCGACAGCGTGAATGTCATCGGTAGAAATAGTTTCTATGAGATGCGTTTCTTCATTTACTAAATTGGTGTTCCCTGATAAGGAAGAAAAAGCAAGGTTCATGGCGCGGTTCATCACTTCTACTTCACCAAATTCAATCGAAGCAATGGATTGGTTTTTCACTTTAGTCAATTCATTTTCAGTAACGCCATTCGCTACCAATTCTTTAACCAACTGATCAATTTCTTCTTCACCTTTCTCCAACGAAATCCCTTCTTTTAATCGTCCATTGATGACCAGCAACCCCGGATCGATCGTGCCCATTACAAAGGCAGATAACGAATTGAAAATTTCTTTTTCTTTTACGAGGGTCTGATACAACCTACTCGAGTGGCCTCGGCCCAACACATCGCTCATCATATCGGCAGCGTAATAATTTTTATCAAAACGACCGGGCATGTGGTAGGCTTTATAGAGTGCGTTGGCCGGAACCTTGGCTTCTACATTGAGCTTTCGTTTTGAGGTTTGTTTTGGTTCAGCAGGAAGTTGCCGTTCTTTTTTCTTGCCCGAAGGAATGGGGCCAAACCATTTTTCAGCTAACTCTTTTACTTGAGCTAGCGTAACATTACCGGCTACCACAAGCACCGCATTGTTGGGCAAGTAATGCGAAAAGAAAAAATCTTTTACATCATCCATCGTGGCATTTTCAATATGTGAAATTTCTTTGCCGATGGTGGCCCATTGATACGGATGTTGTTGAAAGGTGAGCGGCCGCAGCTTCAGCCACACATCGCCATAGGGTTGATTAAGGTAACGCTGTTTGAATTCTTCGATCACCACTTTGCGTTGCACCTCTAATGATTTTGGATCAAACGACAGACTGAGCATGCGATCGCTCTCTAACCAAAATCCCGTTTCGAGGTTGAATGCTGGAAGCGTGAGGTAGTAATTAGTGATGTCGGTATTGGTGAAGGCATTGTTTTCTCCGCCCACCATTTGCAAGGCCTCATCGTAACTAGGAATATTAATAGATCCGCCAAACATCAAATGCTCAAACAAATGAGCAAATCCGGTTTTATCAGGGCTTTCATCGCGTGAGCCTACGTCATAAAGTATATTCATCACGGCAATTTGAACGGAGTGATCTTCATGAACAATCACACGCAGGCCGTTGTCAAGTGTAAATTCGCTGAACGAAATCATATGGAATTCAAAAATAGACTTTTACTTGCGATCCTAAAACCTCATCTTATCTTCGTAGTGAAATAAATTTGATTGTGAATCGATTTTTAAGAATCGGGCTTTTATCATTGTTCATCCTTTCTTCTGCCTGGGGCTTCTTCGCGCACAAAAAAATTAACCGACTGGCTGTGTTCACGCTTCCGGTGGAAATGATTTCATTCTATAAGAAAAATATTCGGTACATCGAAGAGTCGGCTGTGAATCCGGATCGGAGAAGATACATCGTTCCTGATGAAGCACCGAAGCACTATATCGATCTGGATGATTATGGCGATAGCGCGGCATTCAAGTTGCCGAGGTATTGGAGCAAAGCAAAAGAAGTGTACAGAGAAGATTCGCTGATGGCCCATGGAATTTTGCCTTGGCATATTCAACATGTTTACCTTGAGCTGAAAGATGCATTTTTTGTGCGCGATCCAGAGAGGATATTAAAATTATCTGCTGACCTCGGTCACTATGTTGCCGATGCGCACGTTCCTCTCCACACGACTAGAAATTATGATGGGCAATTAACGAATCAAGTTGGCATTCATGCGTTTTGGGAATCGCGCTTGCCTGAATTGTTTTCGGCTGAATTCGATTTTTATACAGGCAAAGCCAAATACATTTCGAACGTGCAGCTCGAAGCCTGGAAAATTATTGCACACACCAACCAAGCTCTTGATTCCGTTTTACGGTTTGAAAAATTATTGAACGATATGTGGGGCGAAAAAAAATTCAATTTTGAAACGCAGGGAAGACAGACTGTAAAAGTTTTTTCAAGAGCGTATTCAAAAGCCTATCACGAAAAACTTTCAGGAATGGTTGAGCGGCAAATGCGATTGAGTATATTGGCGATTGGTAGTCTTTGGTATTCTGCATGGGTCGATGCCGGCCAACCCGATTTGAAATCGTTGATGTACTATAAACCTTCGGAAGAAGAAATTCAAAAACGAGAAGGGGAATTGAAGAAGTGGAAATCAGAGAAAATAAATGCGAAGAGAGATACTCTACATACACGCTAAAAAGAAACACGCTGCAAGAATTTTAAACTTGCAACGTGTAACTTGAAACCTGAAAAAGATTTACATCTTCCTCACATGACCGCTTCCTGAAGAATGACTGTTGAGGCGCTTCGGGTTTCCTTTGTAACTCACACTTCCACTTCCAGAAATGTTCGCATCAAGATCATCTTTCACGTTGATCTCAACATCGCCTGAGCCGGAAATGTGCACATCGCATTTGGAGACTTCCATACCTGAAGCCAACACTTTTCCAGAGCCGCTGATTCTTGCTTTGATTTCGTTAGCTGTTCCGTTACCAACAAATTTTCCTGATCCCGAAATTCCGATATCAGCTTTACCTGAGACAGTAACTTGAGCATTCACTTTTCCTGACCCACTGATACTACTATCAAAATTTTGACAAGTGCCTTTCACGTCCATATCGCCACTGCCCGAAACATCGGCATTTAAATTTCCTTTAGCATCAACTTCAATTTGAAGCGAACCCGATCCACTTACTTTCAAATCCAAATCATTGGCGGTAATTTTTCCTTCGGCAATTAGATCGCCAGAGCCACCAACACCAAGATATTCAATCGTAGTCATCGTTACATAGGCGGTTATCTTGTTGTTGTCTTTCCAATTTCTATCAGACCAACTCCACTTGTCTTCACGGCCAATAGTAAGTTTCCCTCCTTCAACTTCAGTTTCTATTTTGCTTAGAAGTTCTTTGTCACCCTCGAGCACAACACTGTTGCTGCTTCCTTGCTTCAAAATGAGTTTGCCAGGCAAGCGAAATGCAAGTTTAGTGAACGCGCCAACGTTGCGGGTTTCTTTGGTTTGACCAAATGCCAGCCCAGAACCCAACAATAAAATGATAATGGATATTTTTTTCATGATGTGGATATTAAGATTCTTGCAAAAGACGAACGCCTTCCAATCAAGGTTGCTTATGTTTATAAATATTTTTTAGGTAAGACGAACAAAATCAAATGGCGGTTGCAGGCACTTTTTCATTTTTAACGCTTCAAACCCCTGTTGAGGGAATGTATAAGGAGAGAGGCAGCAAATTTTTTGCCTTTGCTTTCCCTGTTCAAACAGAAGCTGAGATCAAGAAAATCTTGGAAGGCCTTCGAAAAAAATATTTTGATGCCACTCACCATTGCTATGCATGGATTCTCGGTGCCGACAAAAAATATTTTCGTGCCAACGATGATGGCGAGCCAAATCATTCGGCTGGCGCACCCATTCTTGGACAGATCAAGTCAAAGAATCTGACCAATATTCTTGTTGTTGTGGTAAGATATTTTGGCGGCACCAAATTGGGAGTTGGTGGTTTAACACAAGCGTATAAAAGCGCAGCCGAAATCGTTCTTGCAAATTCAAAAATTATTGAAGTGGAATTAGAGGAATCTTATGTATTGAAATATGATTACGTGTACTCACCAGATGTGATGAAATTGATTAAAGAGTTTGACCTCTCGATTCAATCACAAAATTTTGAAACGGTTGCCACCATGGAGGTAAATGTGAAACTGAGACTCAAAGAAAAATTTATTGACAAATTGATCTTGTTAAATAATACAGGAACGAAAATTGAATTTACTGTGAAATAAAAGTGCCGACCAAAACGATCGACACTTTCTCCAAAAAAAATGATCACGCAAATTTGCTACTGTTTTTAAAACATCAAAATTATCTCTTAAAATTAATTGGGATTACTACTTTGAAACTGATGTTGCGCCCCATATTGAAAACGCCTACTCTTCCGGTCACGTTGTTCGTGTCAGTGTATTTCAATCGACTCATGTTGCTTTGGTATGCAACATCAAAAATGTTGCTGGCATAAATGTAGAACGAGCAGAATGTTTTCTGAGCTGAGCAAATGTCTGTGCCAATGCCAAGATTCACCAATGTGTAACCTGGCGTAACTGTTTCGTTTCCGAATTTGTGAAACACTTTGTTCTGTTCAAAGAAGTGATCAATGCCAATTTTGAAGTAAGCATTTTTGAAAGTGTCGCCTTCTTTTGGTAAACCCAGTTTCAATTCAGTTCTGAATTTATACGGTGGAGTGTAAGGCAAATATTTACTGGAGTCGGATTGATTCTTTTGAATCGCATTCACCATTGCAAAACTATTCAGCCACGAAAACCAATTCACTGAGCGAGGATGAATATTTAAAATAGCTTCGCCTCCGGTTAACACGGCATCACCTTGAACAAATTTGAATGTCGGTGCAGGATCAATGAATGAAATAGTCGGGTCATAACGGAGCGAGTCTTTTCCGTTTTTACCAATCAACTTCATCGGGAAAATGTAGTTGTTGATATTGTTGACAAACGCATTCACTTCAAATGAAACATCGGCATTGGAGTAACCAACAGTTCCATCCATTTGCAAACTGCTTTCGGCTTTCAATTTGGAATCACCGATTTCATAAAATGGAGTGCCATCATGAACTCCGTTCGATCCACTCTCGGCAATGTTGGGAGCACGATAGCCACGGGCAATATTTATTTTTCCATACCAGTTGCTTGTGAAGTCATAGGTGGCGCCAACGCTTGCTGATATGCCTGAGAAATCGGAATTGTAGCCAACAAACCGATGAATCGATTTTGCTGTCGGGCCGCTGATTCGTACGTTGCTGCTGTCGGTGTACAAATCTTTTCCATGGAGCAAACGCGAGTCAAACCGCAAGCCGCCACTGAGTGAAAATTTTTCAAAAGATTTTTTCGCAATGGTGTACAAGCCCAAATCAAAAAGATTGTATTCTGGAACGAGAAAAACAGTTCCACGGTCTTCCGATGCCTGCGCCATTCCATTCGCACCAACGGATAATTCAAATCTATTTTTTTCAGCAAAAACGTATCGCACATCATAATTGCCTGTGCGCAAGAAAAAATAGTTGTTGTATAGGTCACCAACGCCAGGATCATTAGCCTCTCGCCTGAAATTTTCTTGGTAGCCGAGACGAACTCCCAAGAGACCTTTACCTAGAGAGACATTGTTATCCCACACTAATTTGTGATGAACAACACGCTGATGGATGATGGGAAAAAAATTATACGATTTGTATTGGTTATCAGGCGCTATAATTTCTTCGGGGCCACTTGGCAAAATAATATCAGTAATAAATTTCCCGGTGGCGCTATCACGTGCACCTTCAATAATTCCGAGTTGTTGATCAAATGAACTTGCCGTAAGGTGAGAATATCCCCACCTGCGATTGAAACCAATCGTTGCCTTCCAATTATTTTCAGCGTACCCCGAGTTCCAAACGTAGCCATCGTATTTATTTTGATAGGCATGTGCTTGTTTGTGGCTGTATCGCACATCCCAAAAAAAACCTTTGTTGTTACCGCCAATGTTAAGCGAAGTGCCCATCAATCCATTGTTGGTTTGATAGTTCATCAAAACATTTCCCTTGATTGTTCCTTCAGGAGCAGTTGGTGCCGCAAGCATGTTGATTACACCCGCCATTGCATCAGAGCCATAGCGCAAACTGGCCGGGCCTTTGTAAACTTCTATTCTGTTAATGGAATATTCATCTACTTCAATTCCAAACTCATCGCCCCATTGTTGGCCTTCTTGTCTGATGCCATCGTTCACCACCACCACTCTGTTATAACCTAAACCGCGAATCACCGGTTTAGAAATGGAAGGTCCATTCGTGATTTGGGAAACGCCTGGAGAATTACTCAACGCATCAATAATATTAGTAGCGCTGTTTTGCATAAAATCTTTTTCACGAACAACCGAAACCGGAATTGGTGTGTTTTGTTTTTCGGTAGCCGAAGCAAAACCAGTAACGATTACTTCGTTGAGTTCTGTGCGCGATTCTTCCAGTTCAAACTCAAGGAAGGTTTCTTTATCAACATCAATTTCTTTTGCGATGGAAGCAAAACCAATATGGCTAACCCCAATCAGGTAA
Organism: Cytophagales bacterium; assembly: GCA_003541895.1. Taxonomy (GTDB): domain Bacteria; phylum Bacteroidota; class Bacteroidia; order Cytophagales; family Cyclobacteriaceae; genus ELB16-189. The sequence continues at coordinate 6,685 of DPLR01000381.1, forward strand.
GATCCAGCCGGTATATTTTTAAAAGAAAAATTTCCGT
>DPLR01000667.1 GCA_003541895.1 Cytophagales bacterium
GAAAGCAACCTGTGAAGCTATGAACCAGAGAACATTAGAAAGAGAAAAGTGGTTTATTAAATGGTTTGGTGAATAAAAACAAGAGAAGTCGTAAACTTGATTCCGCAACAGCTGTAACGATTGTTATCCCAAAGGACAATGCAACACTAGAATAAACAATGAAATAAGAAACAGTCTAATAGTGAAATATTTTTCGTTTGAGACTCTTCTATACTTGCAAAAAACCGCCTAATTCTTCTATTCCATATTGTGCTATACTTAAGACTTGTGAAGACCAATTTTGTAAAATTCTCATGGTTCCATCAATCAGTTTACCCAAATGTTACTTTGGCGAAGTCAAATTCAGATACAATGATCATTTGGAAGGAATATTTCGGAATTGGCAATATCAAAGATATAACCGATTTTCGTAGGGAACTGGATAAGAGATGATTATTCGATGAAGTGCGATAGGAGTTCAGAGGATTGTTGCAATGAAGCCAAATTCCAAGTTGACGTTTACGAAGTTGAGCGTGCGGAAAAGGGGGGCGTCTGCAAATATGAGAGGAAACGCAATCTTGGCAAGCTTTTCCTCTGTGAAAATCATACAGCTCTTTTTCATCAAGATAAAGTGAATTATGAAATAAAAGAATTGAAAATTGAAGCTGCTCAATATTTTTAATAAATCGTAATACTTAATAAACTATTTAAGTTCACACTGTTTTAGAAATAATAGGTCACAAATGAAAAAAAGAACAGCCAGCTCAATGATGGAAAAGGGATTCATAGTGGACTTAACATTTCATAACGTTCCAGCCTCTTTGTTTACCGAGTTTACTGAAAAGATTGTAAAACCATACTTTAAGGGAAACGTGAACTTTGCCATCCAAGACTTAATACAGAAAGCACTTGCCGAACAAGAATTTGTCCACTCTCACATAACACATTTCCGAAATTGCAAGTATACCTAACTGTTAGGCTTAATGAATCAAATTAAATGCTGGCTTGTTACTTTTATTTGATTGTGGAATTTTCATTCGCGACGACAAGGCTGAATTCTCACCAATGAAATCCTAATAAACTTAGAAATACTGAGGTATTTCGGGTGATGTGCTTGCCTGATTTTCTTGTTGGCACTGGGGGTTGGGCTTACTTTAAAGTTCCAAATTTGCCCTCACTAAAAGCATACTCTGAAGTCTTCAATTTTGTTGAAGTTAACTATACTTTCTATGAATACCCCGATTTTCGGCAGGTTGACGGTTGGCGGAAGGCTGTGCCTAAGGATTTTACCTTTGCGATACGTTGCCACCAAGACTTAACCCATAAGATAGGCTTGAAGCCCCTGGACGAGGCACATCAGGTGCTCAGCCAAATGATAACTTATTGCAAGATTCTTGATTCACAATTTCTCGTTTTGGAGACTCCTCCTAGTTATATCCTTGATAATGGAAGCATTATCGCTGCTACGGATTTTTTCGCCTCTCTGTCCCTAAGTGGAGTTAGACTTGTTTGGGAAATTAGATCGCCCGTAACCAAACAAGCTATTGATTTGATGGCTGACTTCAACATCATTCATTGTGTGGATATTTCAGTAACTAAACCATTTGAATGGTCAGATGTTGGTTACACAAGGCTTTTTGGCAAGGGAAAACATAACATTTACCAATTTTCCGATGAAGAATTGCAGGAAATTGATGAGAATGCCTCGGAGAGCAAGGCAAAGGTTGTTGCAATGTCTTATCATGGCGCAAGAATGAGCATAGATGCGTTAAGGTTTAAGCAGTTTAAGCTAAATGGCCAATTCCTTCCAGTCACTACTTCTATTGGGATAGATTCTGCTAAAGCTGTTCTTTCTGAGGATGCGGTTTTTCCTACTTCAAAGCAGACGCTGTTAACTCACCAGGGATGGAAAGTTGTGGATTTAACTTCCGAGAAGAGAGTGCATCTTTCGGATTTGCTTTCAAATATCCCTGAGCGAACTTACTGTTCATTGGACGAGGTAGCAAGTGCCTTGGAGGCTACCCTTTGAGTGAATCAAACATTCATCTAGGTACTTCAGGCTGGAGCTACAATGAATGGGAAGGACCGTTCTATCGCAAAGACGAAAAAAGAAAACTCCGCGCATACTCAAACATCTTCAAAATTGTAGAAATCGACTCAACCTTCTATCGTAACCCTTCAAAGGGAACTGTTATGGGTTGGCTAAAGTATTCTCCACCTGATTTTGTTTTTACCGCTAAAATGCCCCAATTAGTAACACATGTTAAACGCTTGGGTTTGAAAGGCGATGTTAAGGCTGATTTGAACACATATTTTGATTTAATGCGTCCACTGCAGTTGGGCGGAAAACTTGGTTGCTTCCTAATTCAATTACCGCCCAAGTGCGATTGCAATATGGATAACCTTGAAATGTTCTTTGGAATGCTTGATCCAATGTTTAGATACGCGGTTGAGTTCCGCAATACTTCTTGGATTAAGGATGAAACGTGGGATCTGCTCAATAAATACGATGTTGCCTATACCATAGTTGATGAGCCGTTACTACCGCCTGAAATTCACTTGACAACTGACTTTGCCTATTTCCGTTGGCATGGCAAAGGTGAAAAGATTTGGTTTGACTATCGGTATTCAAAAGAGGAATTAGACGCATGGGTCCCAAAGGTTCAAGAAACAAGCAAGTCTGTCAAGAAAATTTATGGCTTCTTTAACAATCACTATCACGGTTATGCCCCAGAGAATTGTTTATATTTACTAGAAAAACTTGGATTGTTATCAAAGACTCAAAAAACTGCAAAGGAAAAATCAAAAAATAAGCAGTCACAATTAAGTGCTTTCTTCGGTTAATT
>DPLR01000178.1:0-5358 GCA_003541895.1 Cytophagales bacterium
ACAGAACGAATACGGAATATGAGGGATGATATTCTCGACAGTTATGAATTTATTTTCTAAGAAGCTTACGTGGGTGATTTTTATAAAGAACAACAATGGTACAAACCAACCACAGACTCCTACGATGAAGTCTATTCCAAAGCTTCTGAGATTGACAAATACAACTTAGATTTTCTTGCTAAGCTGATTGGGCCTTATTCACGCAAATCAATTTGAGTTGAAGGTTATCAAGAAAATTTTTTGGGAATTGTTGTTTCTTCTCGGTTTGGCGTTGTCCATCAATGCACTTACTTATTTAAACTTTGATTCTTCTTACGGATTTTTGAAAATAAAAGCCGCTGCAGTCGCATCTGGAAAGTATTTGCCGTTTTATTATCTGCATGTTTTGTTCGGTGGTCTCATTTTGTTTGCCGGGTTCATTCAGGTTTCAAAATGGTTTCGCACTAAGTGGAAGTCATTTCACCGAGGTGTCGGTTATTTTTATGTGTTAAGCATTTTGTTTTGTGCTGCACCGGGTGGATTAGGTATGAGCTTTTTTGTTGATCGAGGCCCAATGGTGTTGATCAGCTTCGTTCTTCAATCAGCGCTGTGGTTTTATTTCACACTTAACGCCTTTTTAAAAATTAAACGTGGCGATGTTGTTGCACACGAACTTTGGATGTGGAGAAGTTTTTCTCTCACGCTCGCAGCCATAACCTTGCGTCTTTACATTTTCTTTTCTTCCTACTTTTTTGATCTCAGTCAGCCGATGGCATATGCTATTATTGCTTGGGCAAGCTGGCTTCCTAATTTGATATTGGTAGAATATTTCAAAGGCAGTTTATTCGCAAGTTTTAAAACCAAAAGACACCTTCATGTTCAACGATCCTGAACTCAGCGGAAAATATTTGGGCACGATCTCGCAAGATTTTGTGAAAGTAGCCGACACACTCAAAGAAGCTTCGTATCAAATTCGAAAAAACGGATTTGACTTTCCGGTATTCCCGATTTCAAAAGAAGAAATTCCCATCGGTCAGTTACTCATCGGAAAATTTGAGTTGAATTTGGATTGGAACTACTATGCTTCATTCATGGATGAGTTTGTGCAACGCGAGCTCATTGCCAAAGACAAACAAGACGATTTCAAAAATGCGTACAAAGATCCTGACGAGTTTTGTTGCCTCTTTGTAGTAGATGAAGAGTTTACCAATTTTGTTTTTATACCTTATCCTGAGGATTAATAAGGAGATAGTAGGTAGGAGATAGGAGTTAGTATGGAGTGATTCAGATTATAAATCTCTTCTGACTACTATCTCCTAACTCCTAAATTCTTTTCCTCAAAAATGTTTCCACCCTTGTGCTTGCAACGGAACAACGGTTCCTTGTTTCGAAATCATTACGTGCTGCTTGGGGTTGTCGTGCATGTGGCCGATGAAATGGATGTCGGCATGGTTTTTTATTTTTTCAAAATCACTGGGGTTGATAGTGAAAAGTAATTCGTAATCTTCACCACCATTGAGCGCGGCAGTGATCGGATCGATTTTGAATTCAATCGCTGTTTCGTAAGTCATGGTATCAACAGGCACTTTTTCTTCAAAAATTTTTATTCCGGTGTTCGAGTTTTTGGCGAGATGAAATAATTCGCTGGCAAGGCCATCCGAAATATCGATCATTGACGTAGGCACCACATTTTTTTCAGCGAGATCAAAGATGATGTCCATTCGCGCTTCTGGTTTCAATTGGCGGCCAATGATGTACTCGTATTTTTCCAGATCGGGCTGCATTTCAGGGTTCGATTTAAAGACTTGTTTCTCGCGCTCAAGCACCTGAAGCCCCATGAAGGCGGCACCCAAATCTCCGGTCACACAAATGATGTCATTGACTTTTGCTCCACTGCGCAAAACCGTTTTTGGTTTTTCAGAACGGCCGATCACCGTAATAGAAATTACCAGGCCCGTTGGTGACGAAGTAGTGTCGCCACCAACGAGATCAACTTTATAATTTTTACAGGCAGCTTTTATTCCTTCGTAAAGAGCATCAACGGCTTCAAGCGAAAAACGATTGCTCAGACCGAGCGAGACAACAATTTGTTGGGGTATGCCATTCATTGCAGCAATGTCGCTCACGTTAACGGCTACCGCTTTGTAACCGAGGTGTTGTAATGGAACGTACGATAAATCAAAGTGCGGTCCTTCAATGAGCATGTCGGTACTGATCAATAAATTTTCTTGGCCGATGTTGATCACGGCTGCATCATCGCCAATTCCATGATGCGAAGAATCGTTGGCCAATGAAAAACTATTTTTTATTCGTTCGATCAACCCGAATTCACCGAGGTGCGCAATTTCTGTTCGCTTCTGTTCCATTGAAAAATTTTTTGCAAAAGTACGATTTGAAAATTATCTGAATAGGTGGAGTTGAAAAACTTCGCCCGCTTTGAATTCATTTTTTTTGCGCGGCAACTCCACAAAGCCATCTACATCAATGAGATTCACAAAATCACCGGAGCCTCCTCCCGCATCGGGGTACGCCATCAACTTTCCGTTTTCATTTTTAATTTTCGCTTGAAGAAAATACGTGAGAGATGGGGCGAACGAAAAATCTTTAGCTAGAATGGCATGTTGAATTTTTGGTTGTTCACCCATGCTTTTGGTTAGCCACAATTTTACATACCGATGAAAACACATGAATGTTGAAACTGGATTGCCGGGCAAAGCAAACACGAAATTTTTTTGCGACACACCAAACCACATCGGCTTGCCCGGCCGTTGGCTTACACCGTGAAATAATTTTTTAACCCCGAGCGACTCCAGCACCTGCGGAACGAAATCATATTTGCCTTTTGAAACTCCACCCGAGAGAATAATCAATTCATAGTCTGATAAGATTGATTTCAATTTTTCTGTCAACTCGTGTTCATTGTCTCTCAAGTGAAACTGATCAGCGCTACAACCCAATTGATTTAATGAAGTTGTCAACGCATGGCTATTCGATTTTCGAATTTGATGCGGCAGCGGAGTTTCTGCAACATCAACAAGTTCATCCCCTGTTGATATAACAGCAGCTCGTGGATATTTGAAAACAGTCACTTCTTTTTTTCCAACAGATGCCAGCACTGCGATGTCGGCAGGAGAAAGTCGTGTTCCGATTTTCAATAAAATTTTACCTTGAGTAGCATCACTTCCTTTTGCATGAACGTTTTGAAATTCAGTAGTTGAAGTGTTATGAACTGAAGCAAGCTTATTCTGAATGGAAATATTTTCATAGGGGATCACCGTATCACATCCAATAGGTAAAGGCGCTCCAGTCATGATTTCAAAACAATTTTCATTTGTTGTTAACCTAAGTTGTGCCTGGCCTGCAGCTTGTGTCCCTTCAATAATAAATTCTTGTTTTCCTTTTTGAATTTGCTCGAAACTGACGGCAATGCCATCCATGGTTGCCTTGTTAAAAGGTGGTAAATCGCGGTCAGCTTTTATTTCCTCGGCTATTATTTTTCCTTGGGCTTCTTCGATCGGAATCGATTGAACGATCGGTACAAATAGGAAATCAAGAATAATTTTTTCGGCCTCACTCACGCTCACCATCGAATTAGTATTTTTGTTTGTACAAGTTATGAAGAAAAAACTGAGTCACATTGATAAGTCAGGGTTGCCATCCATGGTTGATGTTTCCAAAAAAAAAATTACAACTCGGACGGCCCAAGCTCAGGCAAAAGTTTTGCTCACCAGCAAAATATTGAATGCCTTGCATGAAGGCGAGTTGATTACCAAAAAAGGCCCGGTTTTTCAAACTGCGATTATCGCTGGTGTGATGGCAGCAAAGAAAACTTCTGAATTAATTCCATTGTGTCATCCGTTGCTTACCGAGGATTGTCAAATAAAAATAGTGAAATCTAAATCGGGTGTAATAATAAATTCTTTTGTGAAAGTAACCGCCAAGACCGGAGCGGAAATGGAAGCCTTGACAGCTGTTACTGTGGCCGCCTTAACAATATACGACATGTGTAAAGCTCTTTCGCATGACATCATCATTGAAGAAATAAAACTGATTTCTAAGACTGGCGGAAAAAATGATTTCAATCGTAAATAAATATTGCGTAGTAGCTATTCTCTTGTCGATTTCTTTTCAAGGATTTGCACAAGCGAATTTTCAAGATATGTCCTCTGGTCAGGGGATGTTCAGTTTAGAGAATGCGTGGTCGGTAGCAGTGGCTGATTATGACAATGATGGAGATGATGATATTTACGTTACGTCCATTATGGGTAATGCGGGCAATAAGCTTTACAAAAACACTGGCAATTTTGGTTTTGTGGAAGTGAGTCAGCAAGCAGGCCTCAACCTCATCGATAATAGTCGTGTGGCTGCATGGTTTGACTCAGACAATGATGGATGGTTGGATATTTTGATTGGAAATTCTGCCCAGTTAAGGTTCTTCAAGAATAATCATGACGGAACTTTCAGTGAAGTAACAACGGGTGGTTTCCCTATGGTTTCAACACCCAATGCCCTGATGGTTGGCGACCTGAATGGCGATCAGTGGTTAGATGTTTATTGCAATAATTTTTTATCGCCCAATCAATTGCTTGTCAACATATCGGGCAATCAATTTAAAGATGGCATTGTAGGTTCCGGTGCCGAGTCTTCGCGTCATTCTATGGCTGGAGTTCTTTTTGATTATGATCATGATGGTGATCTTGACATTTATCTTTCTTTTGATGGAAATGATGGAAACATCTTGTTTCAAAATAATGGAGCCAGAACGTTTCAAGATGTAACAGCGGCAACCAATCTTACACTAAAAGCAAACTCGATGGGAGTTGCACTTGCTGATTTTAATAACGATCGCAACTACGATTTATACATTACAAACCTTTTCGACAATTCACTTTTCCTAAGTCAGCCAAACGGAACCTATTCAAGCCAGGCAATCGCTGCAGGAGTGAATGATTATGGAATGACTTGGGGCACTATCGGTTTCGATTACGACAATGATGGCTTAATGGACATTTATATGGTGAATGCGTATGGCTTTTCACCTTATCCAAATAAGCTTTATCATAATAATGGAGATAACACTTTTACAGACAAGGCTGCTGGCACCCTACTCGAAGTAAAAAAGAATGGATACGGATGCGCCTATGGAGACTTTGATTCTGATGGGAAGCTTGACATCGTGATTGGGAATTCGAACACAGGTGGGGTGAGTCTATTTAGAAACAATGAGACCGCAGGTAATTGGATAAAATTGAATTTGGTTGGAACTACTTCAAATAAGTTTGCCGTTGGTGCCCATGTTGATGCAATCACGTCAGGAAAGGTGGTGATGAACGATGTTACCGTGGGTTCAAGTTATGTGTCGCAGAATACGTACACTTT
>DPLR01000178.1:5628-8623 GCA_003541895.1 Cytophagales bacterium
ACAAAAGCCGATACAATAATTATCCGTTGGCCAGATGGCAAAGTGGATCAATATTATAATGTGCAGGCTAATCAAAGATATTTAGCTATTGAAAGTCTGTCGTTAGATATTTTCAATGTTATTTCTTACCAGCAGGCTTTGTCGGTTGTCAACAACCTACCCATTCCAACAGATATCCCTTCGGGCGGTACAGTTAGCACTTCTCCGCAAAGTGTTGCTCGCAAATGGAATGAGGCATTGCTCAGTGCTATCCGCGTTGATTTAGCGCGACCAAATGTTCATGCAAGAAATTTATTTCATACTTCTATCGCCCTTTATGATGCATGGGCAGCCTACGATGACAATGCCCGACCTTATTTATTAGGAAACACGGTGAGTGGCTTCAGTGTACCATTTTCTGGTATGACTCAGCCCAATAATATTATTTCTGCGAGACAACAAGCAATGAGTTATGCAGCGTTCAGGTTATTGAATCATCGGTTTGCTAATTCCCCAGGTGCAGGTCAGTCTCTGGTAAATTTTCAAGCACTCTTTAACCTTCTTGGATATGATGCTTCAATCACATCAACAGATTATTCAACAGGTTCACCCGCTGCCTTAGGAAATTATATCGCTCAAAAAATTATTGAGTTCGGGTTACAAGATGGATCTAATGAAGCTAACAACTTTGCTAATCAATTTTATAAGCCTGTAAATCCTCCGCTTCAGCCTGAACTTCCAAGCGTGGCTATGATTGACCCCAACCGTTGGCAACCTCTAAAATTAACAACCTCCATAGATCAAAACGGGAATCCGGTTTCCTCACTTCAGTCTTTTTTAGGTGCCGAATGGGGAAAGGTGTCTCCATTTGCTTTGTCACAATCCGACCTAAAAAAAATTACTCGGGATGGGAATGAGTATTGGGCGTATCATGATCCAGGGCCGCCACCTCAATTGGATACCATATCAAGTGCAGGTACTTCAGAAGAATACAAATGGAATTATGCTTTTGTGGCTCTATGGGCATCTCACCTCGATCCAACCGATGGCGTTACAATTGATATTTCTCCTGCATCGAAAGGGAATATTCCAATTGATAATTACCCAACCGATTTAGCGGGCTTGCACTCTTTTTACAAGGAAACAGGTGGAGATATTGGAGCAGGCTACACATTAAACCCGAAAACAAATTTGCCATACCAAGATCAAGTTGTTCCTCGAGGAGATTATACGCGTGTGCTTGCTGAGTTTTGGGCAGATGGTCCAAAATCAGAAACTCCACCCGGTCATTGGTTTACAATATTGAATTACGTTAATGATCAGAACGGATTTCAAAGAAAATTTCAGGGGGTTGGATCATCCTTAGATCCTTTGGAATGGGATGCCAAAGCTTATCTTATTTTAGGAGGAGCATTGCATGATGCCGCTATTTCATGTTGGGGCATTAAAGGATTTTATGATGGCGTGAGGCCGGTCTCGGCTATCCGCTATTTAGCAAAGAAAGGTCAGTCATCAAGCTTGGATTCGGCAAGCTACAATGTTGCAGGATTCAAACTGAAGAATGGTTTTATTGAACTGGTAAAAATGGGGGATCCCTTGGCGGGCGCTAACAATGAAAATGTTGGTAAAATCAAACTCTTTACTTGGCGCGGCCCCAAATTTATTATCGATCCCAAACAAGATGATGCTGGAGTAGGTTGGATTTTAGCAGAAAATTGGTATCCGTATCAAAAACCAACCTTTGTTACTCCTCCATTTGCTGGATATTTCTCAGGGCATTCAACGTATTCAAGTGCTGGTGCAGAGGTTTTGACCTTGATCACGGGCGATGAATACTTCCCGAATGGAATGGGACAATTCTTTGCACCAAAAAATGCATTTCTTTCATTTGAGAAAGGCCCTAGTGTGGATGTAACGTTGCAGTGGGCTCGATACAAAGATGCTGCTGACCAAAGTGCGCTTTCTAGAATATGGGGAGGAATCCATCCCCCCAGTGATGATATGCCAGGGAGATTTATTGGGGAAAAAATTGGAAATGATGCGTTTAGGTTGGCACTAACCTATTTTACTAAACCGACTGCGATTGGAGAAAAAAATCCCCAAATCTCCATTTTCCCAAATCCCATAAAGAAAGGATCTGTACTCAAAATTGATCTAGGGGGGTACACGCAAGCCGAAGTGGCTATTTTCGATCTTTTGGGGAGGCTCGCTTATAGGTCAACTATAAATTGTGAGCTTATTGATTCCCCTTCTGAGATTAATTGTTCGTCCCTTCCTTCTGGTTTGTATCTTGTAAAACTGAACGGAAAAGGCTTCGGATATACACAAAAGATTGTCATTGAGTAATGCTTCTTTATAGTCTCGCCTCAGAGTTAAACAATAGGCTTTTATATTTTTTCTGGCTCACTCTTGCTAGGTACACTTTAGTTCCTATCTTTGCAGTCCTTTTTGCGGGAGAAGACCGTAAATCGGCTTAAAATCAGCAATTATGCCTGGAATATTAGGACGTAAAGTAGGAATGACCAGTGTTTTTGGCCCAGACGGCCAAAGCATGCCGGTTACAGTAATAGAAGCTGGTCCTTGTGTTGTTACGCAAGTAAAAACTCAAGAAACTGACGGATATAAGGCTGTTCAATTAGCTTTTGGTGATAAAAAAGAGAAAAATACACCGAATGCTATGCTTGGTCACTTTAAAAAAGCTAGCGCTTCCCCTAAAAGAAAATTAGTTGAGTTCCGCGATTTCAGTGATGAGTTTGCTGGCTTGATTGAATTGGGCAAAGAAATTAAAGTAAGTGATGTTTTTGTGGAAGGCGATTTCTTAGATGCCGTTGGTACTTCTAAAGGTAAGGGTTTTCAGGGTGTAGTAAAGCGTCACGGATTTAGTGGTGTAGGTGGCCAAACACACGGACAACATAACCGTCTTCGTGCTCCTGGTTCTATGGGTAACGCATCTTTTGCTTCTCGCGTAATTAAAGGTAAGCGTCTGCCTGGGCGTATGGGCAGTGAACGTGTGAAA
>DPLR01000588.1 GCA_003541895.1 Cytophagales bacterium
ATGGCGAACCTTTGGGCACAGGAACAAACATTCCCGATGATCAGATCTTATCGCAGATCAATGTTCTCAATGAAGATTTTAACCGGTTAAATGCCGACACCATTAATACACCGGCAGAATTTAAATCACGAGCCGGCCAAATGAACATTCAATTTAGTCTTGCCCAACAAGACCCGAATGGAAACACCAGCAACGGAATAACCCGAACGCTCGGCACAAAAACAAGTTGGACGATTAACGACAACGATGAATTAAAATCGTTGAGCTATTGGCCGGCCGAAAATTATTTGAACATCTGGGTCTGCAACCTCACCGATTACTTGGGTTTTACGCAACTGCCCATCTCCACTTTACCCGGATTAGAAAATACTTCACGCAATCGGTTAACGGATGGCACCATCATTTGGTACAAAGCATTCGGAAAAGGGAATTTCAATCTGGAACCTGGATATAATCTTGGAAGAACTACTACACATGAGGCCGGTCATTTCTTTGGGCTTCGTCACATTTGGGGTGATGTAAACGGATGTGATGGAACCGATTACATTGATGACACACCTCCACAAAATGGAAGCACCGCAGGCTGCCCTGTGCATCCGCAGAAAGAATGCCCTTCGGATAATCCGGTTGCCAAAATGTTTCAAAACTATCTCGACTATACTGATGATGCGTGCATGAATTTATTTACGCGCGACCAAGCAACACGCATGGAAGTTGTACTTGAAAACAGCCCGCGCAGATTTAGCTTACTATTAAAGACCAACGCAGTGGAATCAGTGGCTCCGTTTCAAAAAATATTTTCGCCCAATGGCGATGGCATCAACGACTTTTGGAAATGGAACAATACCATCGATTATCAAGGATGCACGCTCACGATCTTTAATCGCTTTGGAAAAAAAGTTTTCGAAATGGTTTCATACGACAACAGTTGGGATGGCCGCTCATCGGATGGCCAAGTGTTGGAGCCTGAAGCTTATTATTTTATACTTCGATGTAATGGTAAAAGCGATATTACCGGAGGTGTACGAATTATCAAATAAAATGACATGAGCCTATTTTAACATGAATAAAATTTGGTTGGCCATTCCATTTTTTTTGGTTGTGAGTTATTGCAACTCACAAAACGATCCTGCATTCAGGCAATTTTATTTCAATCCGTTTCACTTTAATCCAGCTTATACAGGCATTGATGGCCACACCGATATTTATCTCTCCACGCGAAAGCAATGGATCGATTTTAAAGATGCCCCCGTGGTATCGCAATTTAGCGTTCAATACGCAACACGATCAAGGGTGTCGCTGGGGTTTACCGTTTCCGACCAAGAAGTGGTTGCCCTTCGAAATACTTTCATCTCAACAGCATTCGCTTACAAAGTTCCTTTCACCAGAAACCAGTCGGTGACTTTCGCTTTGAGCGGAGGTGTTGGCACGAGCAATTTAGATCTTAGTAATTTTGATTACAGCACCGACCCCACCATTCTCAATGCGGCAACAACTTCGGTTTATGGAAATGCAGGGTTCGGTGCAGTTTATGTTTGGAACCGACTAAAAATTGGTTTTGCTCTGCCACAGCTGTTCGGGCAAAATTATATCAGTCCACAAAAATTAGGGAACAAGAATTTCTCACAACTTCAAAAGCAAAACTATTCTGCCAGCTATAAATTTTCGAAAGGCAATTTTTCATTTGCGCCTTGGTTCCTTTTTAGGTTAAGTGATGACAATCAAAATTCGTGGGATGGCGGTGCCCAGATTTTATACCGTGAAAAAATTTGGTTAGGCTCGGCTTACAATTCACAACAAGGCCCAGCCTTTTTCTTTGGTATGGAAATAAAAGAGACCATCAAAATAGGTTACTCCTACGAACTTCCGCCAGCGAACAACGGATTCATTCAAACAAAATCGATGGAGCTTCAATTACGGATTAGACTAAATCCGAAAAAAAGTTACCCAAGTTTACCGGATGTCAGCCCACTCAATCTTTTTACAAAATCGCAAGAAGAAATAGCTGAAGAACAAAAGCAAAAGATGAAATTGGCCGAAGCTGAATACCAAAAAAAATATCGAGAATCTATTACAACACGGAGCGACTTTAAAACCGATTCAATTGGCAAAAAGAACTCAGCCGCAGAAAATTTCAAAAGAGATTCAATTCGTAGGATAGCTACATCCAATTCAGATTTTCCGGATGGTATACCAATTGCCAAGCGCGGTTTTTACTTAGTGGCTGGTAGTTTTAAAAATCCAAACTATGCTTTGCGGCAGCAATCAAAAATGGTGAGCAAAGGTTTAGCTAATGCACATGTAGTCTTCCATCGCGAATCAGGCTTGTATCGTGTTTGTCTTTATTATTCAACATTGCTTGACGAAGTCAAATTACAGTTTGATAACTTGAAGAGAATGGGACTGTTTGATTGCTTTATTCTTTCTGTCAAGTAGATTTTTTCTATTGAACCGAAAAATTACATGATCTTTTTTTTGTCAAGAATTTTCAAAACCATTGAATTGGCTCATTTTTAAGGTTTAGGCAGCTAAAATCTTACCAGAACAAGTTAAATATCACATCATTTTCTTTGAACTTATTACGGCAATTGCCCACCTTTATACCATGGATACTTAAAAAAAACCAAAACAAAACTCTATATGAAATCTATTAGTTGGCGCTCTTTCATGAACCAAAAATTCATGAAGGTAATCTTTACAATCGCGGTAGTCTTCTTTTGGGCTGCCTGCACAGACCAAACGCAAAATTTAAATTCTCCCGGCACTAACGCAGGTGCAAAGGGCTCAACAAAATCAACCAGTAATTTCGGAGATTATAATGTAGGACTGTCAGTAAGCACTGATGGCACATTATACACTTACACTATCACAAAGAATTCAGGTGCTAAAGACTTGAGTCATTTTATCATCAACCTGCAAAACTGCGGTGACCAAAGTGCAACATTCAATGACATCTTGTGGGCTACATTAAACGGCCAATCAGTAAATTGGGTTGACACTGAAGGACAAGGCACAGGTTGCGACCCACAATCAATCACAAGCAATTTTGTAAAATTTGAGAACTTAGGTTCTACAAGCACTTACGTGATTGTTGTTAAGTTTGATCGTGGCTATTCACAAACCACCACCACAGGATGGTTGAAAGCTGGAACATCTTGTAATTCTGGGGCAGTTCCAGGCCCCGGCTGTCCAATTGTTGAAAAGTACTGCTCAATGTCACAAGGATACTATTTCTCAAATGGATCAAAGAACAACGGATCGGATTCAGTTTGGACTGCAGCCGGTGGTGTAACAGTTGGTTTATTCAACTATACGCATGCTGAGGGCATGGCCATTTGGACGACCAACACAGGTAAAGGAAATAATGCGGTGATCCGAGCCTTCTTCCAATATGCGGCAATAATTTTGAGTGGTACTGATTATTCAAGCGATCCTGCTTTGGCGGCTGCAATGGCAACTATTCAAACTTATTACTCGAATCCAAGCTTGCCTAAAGTCACCTCAACAAATTGCGTATCTACCAAGACTTTCACAACGCCATTTAACGATCCTACTGGAGCCGTACAAAATGCAGGCGGAGTTATAGGGGATTGGGTCGATAAGCATGAATGTCCTACAAACTAATTAGAACGAATTAATTCTTATGAAAAAGGCTGCTCAAAATGAGCAGCCTTTTTTATTTCATCCATTCTTGGTTCTTGCGTTAACTTATGTTGATTGGACCTAATATCAGCTTATCTCAGCCGATCCGAATCCTTAACCAAATTTTCATCCTTGCGAATAAACCGATTAGCGATGGCATTAAGTAACATCGCAGCAAAAGGTAAATACAACGCAAGACCAAAATTGCCAGGAGCTTGTACGGTCTTTTGTAATTGCAATGAAAGGTACACGGCAGTAAACCCACAACCCGCCATGAACAGCGAATTGAGTGCGCCCAACTTTAACTGCAACAAACGGTTCTCAAATTTTTGAATCTCAATAAAAGAAATCGTTGCTGCTGCCAAACCGAGTATGGCAATGAAGCAATAAGGGAAATAAATCTCCTGCAGAGAAGTTCCCATTTGTGAGCGGTAATACAATGGATATAAAGTAAGTCTTACTTCTTCGCCTTTCACTTCCCACACCGGAAAAAAAATCATTGCCACTAGGCAGGCAATGGCTACTGCCAGAAAAATAGTTTGAACTCGTTGCCACATAATATTTTTATTTAGTGCGGCAAAAATAAGGATTCAATACCTCAACTGCCATAAAATAAAAAAGGAGACTTACGCCTCCTCTTTTATTTATCTTAAAATCCGGTTTAAATAATTCCGTAATTCTGAAGAGCTGTGATCAAGTCTGCAAACTTATCTTCAAGTTTGTCTTTTGTGTTACCATCGTTGTACACAATGTAAGGAACCCACTCACCTGTATTTGGATCTTGAATCCATTTAACTTGCCCTACACTTGCTCCATCTGATGAAACACTGATCTTAATAACATCATTAGGTGATTGAGGATTTTGTACTTGCGTATCAACTGTGCCATCAAATTTCACTTTTCCTAGTTGAACATAACCACTCAACGCTGTTGGATCTTGTCCACTTGATTTGGCGGTAGATGAAGCCCATGTAGCTGTAAGCCCCATACCAATAACCGTTTTCCCTGCGTTCGATAAATTGAAAGACTCCGAAGCAGAAGCTGATTTTGTATTATCAAAACTTAAAGTGAGTGTGTATGGGTTTACAAAATAAGAGATGGTTGCAGAATTCGCTGAACCAGAATCATCATACGTAGCTGTGAAATCCAATCCTGCTTCTTTCGTGCCACCAATCGGAATATAAATAGCTGCATGAATAAGCGTTGGGCTATAGTCTGGGTTATTTGGAGTTCCTGTATTTGTATCAGTATAAGCTGTGATTTGAAGTTCAGCATCATTGGTTGAAGAGTTAGCATCTTTTGGATAATCTATTTTAATGATATCTGA
>DPLR01000224.1 GCA_003541895.1 Cytophagales bacterium
CTTTCGGGCGGAGTGGACTCCAGTGTTACCGCCTACTTGTTGAAAGAACAAGGATACGAAGTGATCGGCATGTTCATGAAAAACTGGCATGACGACTCCGTTACCATCAGCAATGAATGCCCTTGGTTAGATGATAGCAACGATGCCATGATCGTAGCCCAGCATCTCGGCATTCCATTTCAAGCCATCGATCTTAGTAAAGAATACAAAGAACGAATTGTGGATTACATGTTTGCCGAATACAAAGCTGGCCGAACACCTAATCCGGATATTCTTTGCAATCGCGAAATCAAGTTTGATATTTTTTTGAACGCTGCCATAAAACTTGGAGCCGACTTTGTTGCTACGGGCCATTACGCCAGAAAAAGTGAGATAGAGATTGACGGCAAAAAAATTTATCGGTTGTTGGCAGGTAAAGATCCAAACAAAGACCAAAGTTATTTTCTATGTCAGCTTACACAAGCACAGCTTTCAAAAGCATTATTCCCTATTGGTGAATTGTTAAAACCAGAAGTGCGCGCCATCGCTAAAAAAGCGGGCCTTGCTACGGCCGAGAAAAAAGATTCACAAGGGTTGTGTTTCATCGGCAAAGTTCATCTTCCTGAATTTTTGCAACAACGCCTCGAACCAAAAAAAGGTAAAGTGATTGAAGTGCCTTTCCATTCATCCATTTTTAAAAATGGATTTGATAAAAATGATTTAAGTGCCGAAACAAAGCCATATCATTTTACACCTGAAATTGGCGAAGTGGTTGGCGAGCATAATGGAGCGCATTTTTATACAATCGGTCAGCGCAGAGGTTTGAATCTTGGTGGTTTTGAAAAACCATTGTTCGTAATTGGCACCGACACTGAAAAAAATATTATCTACACCGGCATGGGCGATGATCATCCGGGGCTTTACAGAAAAGGTTTATTCATTCCACTTGCCGATGAGCATTGGGTGCGCGAAGACTTGAAACTGAAAGTAGACGAATCAAAAAAATATTTGGCGCGCATTCGCTACAGGCAACCGTTAGAAGAATGTACACTTCATCAAAAAGAAAATGGGCTTTACATCATTTTCAATCGGCCGCAGCGCGGGGTTACCCCAGGGCAATTTGCGGCTTGGTATGAAGGAGAGGAATTGATCGGGTCAGGAGTGATTGAATAATTTTATTGAATTGAAACTAGATTAAAAATCATAACTAACTCCTGAGAAAAATAACACTACTAATTTTGATTTAGGCTTTATCTTAGCTGATTCAAATACGCAATGAAAAACCCCAAATTCTATAAAGGCTTTTTTCTCTCTGTACTAATTCTTTTCGCTCCACTATTCTTGATTGCGCAAGATATAGAGGTGGAGGGCAAGGTTACCGATGCTGTTTCAGGTGACCCTATTCCATTTGCAAGCGTTGTCTTTAAAGGCACAACGGAAGGCATGTCAACCGACTTTGAAGGGAAATACAAATTAAAAACTAGCACACGAGTTGACTCTCTTACAGTGACCGCTGTGGGATACAAAGCGAAAACCAAAGCATTGAAGCCCGGCAAGCAGGTCATCAATTTTCAAATGGAGGAATCGGTTACCGCGCTAAACACTTTTGTCTTTTATGCTGGCGAAAACCCGGCCTTTGATATTTTACGAAAAGTAGTAAAGAACAAAAACAAAAATGATAAGCGAAGTTTAAGCGCGTATGAATATGATGTCTACACAAAAACAGAAATTGATATCAATCGGATTTCGGATAAGCTTCGCAATAAGAAGATCATGAAGAAAATTTCGCAAGTGCTGGATAGTATTGATCGTGTGGTGGGAGAAGATGGCAAACCGATTTTGCCCATGTCGATAACGGAGAGCTATTCTAAATTTTATTACCGGAATAATCCCGATTTAAAAACAGAACGGATTTTAAAATCAAGATTGAATGGCGTTGGTATTGAAGACGGCTCTACTGTCAATCAATTGATCGGTTCGTCATTTCAAGAATATAATTTTTATCAAAATTGGTTAGCGTTGCTCGGAAAAAGTTT
Source organism: Cytophagales bacterium (assembly GCA_003541895.1). Taxonomy (GTDB): domain Bacteria; phylum Bacteroidota; class Bacteroidia; order Cytophagales; family Cyclobacteriaceae; genus ELB16-189. The sequence continues at coordinate 2,016 of DPLR01000224.1, forward strand.
CGTGTCGCCCATTGCCGATGGTTGGCGTTTGTATTATGAATATGATTTAATCGACAGCGTTTACGTTGGCAATGATTTTTGCTATCGTCTTGATTTTTTTCCCAAGAGCCAAGCGGAACTTGCCTTTACAGGAACCATGTGGATTAGAAAAGAAGATTTTGGCTTGAAACAAATCGATGCATCGGTAGGCAAGCGCGCGAATATCAACTTCATTAATAAAATTCAAATTCAGCAAGAGTTGATACCTACCACAGAAGGCGCCTGGCTACCTTTAAAAAACAGAGTAGTAGTGAATGTTAGTCAACTGACTAAAAATTCAGCGGGGCTTATGGCTAAATTTTATTCGGGCAATAAAAATTTTGTGATTAACAAACCACATGACCCAGTTTTTTATGAAAACAGAATTCAAGTGGACGATGATATTAATGTACGTAAAGATGAAGTGAACTGGGATACCTTACGACACGAGCCACTTACCGCAACTGAAAAGAACGTGTACAAAATGATTGACACACTTAAAAATATTCCGGTAGTTAAAACGTACACAGAGGTTTTCAAAGTAGTGGTGGAAGGCTATTATGATTTCGGAAAAATTGAAATCGGTCCGTACATCCGCAGTTTTGCCTCAAACACAGTGGAAGGAATGAGAATACAAACCGGCTTTCGCACGAATGTGAACTTCAGCAAAAAAATGGTTTACAACGGACTGATTGCTTACGGATTTCAGGATCAGAAACTAAAATACTCTTTATCTGCAACAAGAATACTTTCACGCACTCATTGGACTACTTTTAACTTACGCTACCGCAGTGACATTGTAAGGCTTGGCATTGACGATGAGGCTGCACGCGCCAGTTATCTTTTCCTCACGGCCTCACGATGGGGACGATTCAAAAGAGCCTACTATTATGATGAAGCCTTCGCATCCCTTCATCGCGAAATAGCAAGGGGTTTTTCAGCTCGTGGCGCCTTTCGTTTCTGGACTTTTGACCCCACCTATCCGTTTGCTTTCCGTAAAGACCCAACGGATTCAACTTCGGTTTCAAGAGATTTTAGAAGTGCTGAATTTTTTATTGAAGCCCGCTATGCCCGCGATGAAACCATCATCCAAAATGGAAATGAACGTGTGAGTCTGGGCTTAGAGAAATGGCCAGCCCTCACCTTTCGCTACACACATGGCGTGAAAGGATTAATGAACAGCAACTTTTCTTATGACAAAGTTTCATTGAATGTTGATCAGCGAATTAATATGGGGCCACTTGGCGCAGGCTATCTTTCGGTTACTGGCGAGTATGTTTATAATCAGTTACCCTATCCGTTGCTCACCGTGCATTTGGGAAATCAAGCTCCAACGTATTCATCCTATACCTTTAACTTAATGAACTACGGAGAATTTGTAAGCGATGAATCGGTGTCGATGCATTACCGTCAATATTTTGAAGGCTTGATCGTAAACCGCATTCCGTTATTAAACCGATTGAAGTGGAGGTTGGTCGGAACAGCCAATATGATCTATGGTAGTCTCCGTAAATCTAATCAAGCGTTGATCGCTCAAGAAACTCCTTCGGGCGATCCTACTTTGAAGACTGGATTTTTCACCACCGGCAAACCGTATGTTGAACTAGGCTACGGAGTAGAAAATATTTTCAAATTTGTTCGCGTTGACTTTGTTCATCGAATGACTTACCTCGATGATCCAGATGTACGAAAGTTTGGTGTGTTGGTAACCGCGCAGTTTAGGTTGTAAAATTTAATCCTGGTACTCACCCTCCCACTTTGCCACAACAACAGTTGCTAGGCAATTACCAAGTACGTTGATGCCTGTGCGCGCCATGTCCATAAGTGCATCTACCCCGAGGACAACAAATGCTTTATGTGGATCGATGCCCATGCGGTCTACCGTGGCTACCAAAATTAAGAATGTAGCTCCGCGCACACCTGCCACTCCTTTGCTCGTAAGCATTAATATAATCACCATTTCAATTTGTTGCCCAAGTGAAAGATCAACCCCCGCCATCTGTGCAACAAACACAGATGCCAGTGAAAGATAGAGGGTACTTCCGTCCAAATTGAAACTATAACCAGTTGGCAGCACAAACGAAACCACCTTGCGCGGAATGCCCATCGCCTCTAAGTTCTCCATGGCCTTGGGTAATGCTGATTCGCTCGTGGCGGTTGAGAATGCAATTGTCACTGGTTCAGTAACGGCATCAATAAATTTTTTGAAATTCAATTTGATGATCAAACCTACAGGCACAAAAACAACAAGTATAAAAACGATTAGTGCTGCGTATAGTGTAGCCACGAGCATGATTAGGTTTTTTAAGATTTCGAAACCAAACGATGCAATTGAAAAGGCGAGCGCGCCACACACAGCAAATGGCGCAAAGTACATTACAATGTTGGTGAACTTAAACATGACTTCAGAAAGACTCTCGGTGAACTGAAGCATTGGTTTTCTTTTTTCCTCGTTCACCAAGGCAAGCCCTGAAGCAAATAAAATACTAAACACAACCACCTGTAACACTTGTCCATCAGCAATGGCTTTGGCAATGTTCTCGGGAAAAATATCCAGAATCACGTTATGTGTTTCTCTTTGAGACAGCAACTTTTCAGCCCGCTGTTCTTGTGATGCAGCAATTTCAATTTGTGCTCCTTCACCAGCTTTCGAAATATTAATAGCAGCAAGGCCAATAAAAAGTGCGAGCGTTGTTACTACTTCAAAATAGAGTATTGCTTTCAAACCCATGCGGCCAACTTGCTTTAAATTAGAATGTGCCGCAATGCCAACTACCAGTGTAGAAAAAATCAATGGTGCAATGATCGTTTTGATGAGACGAAGAAAAATTCCACTCAATACATCTAAGTGAAGGGCGATTTTAGGAAAAGAAAAACCGATTTCACAGCCCAGCAGCATGGCCACTACGATCCAAGTAGTAAGCGACTTTCTGCGAAATGCTAGGTACATCATCAATAACCAAACGATCCAACGGCTGACGGCCAACAAATAATCATTGACCGCGAAAGCATAAAAATTGATAACACCTAAAAGAATGGCGAGTGTTGCAAAAATTAAAATGAGGAAGTAGTGCAATTTGATTTTCACTGGTTTAGGGGTTAGGAATCGCGAAGATAATAGTTAATGCTAATAATTGTTAGCCTCTGTTTTTTTGAATGGCCTGAACTTAATTTCCATAACTTTGTTAACTCAAAAAAAGATAACATGTTGAAGGCCGCTCCAAAAAATATTCATATTTACCTAGAAAGCAATCCGAATCCGAATTCGCTAAAATTTGCTGTGAATGAAATGCTTATTCCTGAAGGGATGAGTTTTGATTTTGCTTCCCCTGCGGAAACCATGGATGCTCCGTTAGCGCAAGAATTATTCATGTACCCGTTTGTGGATCGGGTATTTTACATGAGCAATTTTGTTACCGTTACCAAAAAAGGAGATGTAGAGTGGATTGAAATTCAAGACACAATTAAGAACCATATCAAATCTTTTTTAGAAT
>DPLR01000016.1:0-3939 GCA_003541895.1 Cytophagales bacterium
CCTTTTTTCCTCCTAAGTTAAGATGATCTTGTAACCACGAAGCCTTACCTCCTCTCACTGTTTCACTGTTTCACTGTTTCACTGTGATTCTGTGGGTTTCTGTACTTTGGAGCGACTTTTTTCTTCTGAATAGATGAGGCACTTAAATCTGTGAATGCAACACCATAGCCTAAGGAATTGGCGAGCATTTTTATCGCTCTTTCTTTGGCTTGTCGCGTTTCATTCTCTTTAGACAAAACAATTTCAAAGAGACTTATAATCAATTCATACACCTCGTCTATAGATAGATCCTGATGACCAAACTCATCAAACTTTTTCATTAAAGCCGAAGTATTTTTTAATATTTCCTGCTCCTCTTTGTTTTCTATATTCACTAATAAGCCACTTATATCTAAATTAAAAAGGCTATTTTAAACTAAAAATAAATGAGGTATTAAATTTTAAAATCTTCCTTTTTGCGTCCTTTCGCTATCTCATCTTGTAACCATCGTGGCATTATTCCGCGCCCTCTCCATGTTTGACTTGGATTATCTGGATGCCTGTATTGAATTGGTAACTCTTTTTTGCGACTTTCTAAATCATAAAATTCAACACCAATATTTGCTTGCCTAGCTAAATCCTCAATTAAGGTTATCATACCTTGTCTTTCTTCGGCTTCTTTGTGTTTTATAGCTTTGCTCACTTTCTCAGCCAAATTTTCTAGCTCGCTTTTTGAAAAAGCTAGTAACTTTTCTTCTTCTGCAGAAGTAAGTTGTTGCTCTGTATGTTCGTTATTGCTAGTCATAATGATATAGAAATAATGTGATTAGTTATGTAAAGTCATTAAATTAGCATATTTTATTATCAATAATAAATTTCAAGAGCCGAAACTCAATGACAGGGTATGAATAAAACGACTTACCATCTATTTTGCTTTGTTTCATTATCAATTCAGCGGCGGCATCCGACTTACAACAACGAGCAAGAAATTCATTTTGTATTTCTTCCTGCCTATCCTGCGGAAGTAACGAAAAATCATGAAGCACTTGCTTCATTTTATCTTTTTCGTTTTTCTCGCCATTATTCCTACTAATACTTTTAGTGGCTATGGCTACACTCGACACAACATCAAAGAGCGATCCTTGATTTGCCGCCGCACCGTAGTCTTTTTCTATAGCACTATTCAAATAACCCGCGAAATTCCTTTTTATCTCTCCAGCCTGTTTTTTAGCCACTGTATAGGCAATGTTTCGATTTATCTTTTCTACATCGTGAGTATTCTTGATGGTGTTAGCAACTGGAAGACTGATTCCAAACTCAACAAGGGAATTAATTACTGGACAGACTTCGCTTTTTTTGTCGGGTGGCAGTGCTTCAATGAGCCTGTGAACTTCGGGCTTTGTGTTCTGATCTGTTTTCAGTACCTTTTTTTCATCATCTGAACAACGAGTAGTGACTACAAAAATCACATTTGTGATTTTTCGCCCTGTTTTTCCGTATTTAATATCGTCAATGGTTAAATCGGTTTCTTTGGTAACTTCACGCATCGCTGGTTCAATTAGGTATCTCTTGAAGTCGGCAAATACAGGATAAACCTTATCATCAACGCCTAAAATTGACCGCAATTCTGATATTTCAAAAAATCGCTCAAATTGACCGCGTTTATTGGCTTTGAATGCTTCCATCTTCAAAAGCTCATAAATCCTCATGCTGTATTGGCATTTAAAAGCAACAACGGAACTCAACTTATATTGTGTGTAATGGCTTTTAAGTTGCAATAAATATGGCTTCAAAGCTTTGTCGAATCGAAGTTTGACAATGCCAGAACCTTTCATATATTTAATATAAGAAAGCCAGTTGATAACTTCTACCTCATTATCGCCATTAAATTTAATTTGCTGTTTCATGAGGCTTTGTGCAGCATTTTGTAAATCTACATATAAGCCACTTAGCTCAAGGTTAAACATTTCCGCAAAGTCAGATACTCTTAATTCGTAATCCTTAAAATCCTCGTCGTCTGGCGATATTGCAGAAGTAAGAAGTACAAGAAGCCTTTGCTCTGAAAGATTTAATTTGTGACAAGCAACAACGAGTTCGTTACTTTTGCGAATAATATTTTCTGGTAGTTTCACAACTTGCATAGGGATGTTCTAGCAGTAATTACAGATTATAGTTTCCAGTATATCATAAAACTATGGAATATAAAATAATCATTCCACAGTTCACACCCTTTTACCCCACAGTTCACACCCTTTTACCCCACAGTTCACACCCTTTTACTCCATAGTTCACACCCTTTTACTCCATAGTTCACACCCTTTTACTCCATAGTTCACACCCTTTTACTCCATAGTTAGACTCTAAACACCAAGCTGCACGTGGCTTTCAAGGCTCTCTAAACATTAAAGAACAAATATTGTTAAAAAACAAACAACAAACGACAAGCAAAAAATGTTGTTGTTGTTCTATGATTGTTTAAAAAATGGTATATCTGATTTTTCGCATATGAGAAAACAAAGAAACGCCAAAAAAAGAAGTGGGGGTGAAAGTAGGCATTGGCTAACACAAACCGCGTGGGGTAAAGGATAAACAGTAAAAAGAGGGGAATTTTTAATGATATTTTCTTGACTAAATACGCGCAAAATAATACAATAGTCAAATCTTAAGGGGATGGCTCTTAAGAAAATCAACTGATTTAGCCGAAGGCTAAGGGGTAGAAAATGGCAACAGATGTTAGACAAATAGTAACCGATAAAATAATCAGCCTTTTAGAAAAAGGAGGTAATGTTTATCGTGAAGAGTGGATGAAATCAGCACAAGGCGGTTTCCCTTTTAATGCAAAAACCAACATCAAATATAATGGCGTTAATATTTTACTCTTGTGGAATGCCTCGCTAGAAAATAATTACCAAAGCAACGCTTGGCTAACGTACAAACAAGCGGCAGAAATGGGCGCACAAGTAAGAAAAGGCGAAAAAGGTACTATGTGCGTCTATTTTGAAATGGTCAAAAAAAAGGGAATGGCAGAAGATACAGGCGAAGCGGGTTTTTATCCTATGTGCAAATCTTTTTATGTTTTTAACGCCGATCAAATTGACGGGCTAGCTTTAGTCAAAGCGGACGCTATAGCAACCCCAGAATTTTCGCCTAATGAACAAGCCGAACAAATCTTAGGGGCAAGCGCGGCAGTTATTAAACACGGCGGAGAAAGCGCATTTTATAGCCCTAGCCATGACATGATAACTTTGCCAGCTAAAAACCGTTTTTTTAACGAATCAAGCTATTATGCCACTGCATTACATGAACTAACCCATTGGACGGGACATGAGTCACGCTTAAACCGTAATTTCGGCAAACGCTTCGGAAGCGAAAGCTATGCCTTTGAAGAATTAGTGGCAGAACTAGGCGCGGCTTTTGTTGTTGGGGCTATTGGTTTTATTGATGCAACAATTGAAAACCATGCGGCTTATTTAGAAAGTTGGCTAAAAGTGCTTAAAAACGACAAAACGGCTATTTTTACAGCCTGCAAACAAGCCAGTTTAGCCTATGAATTTATTTTTAATAATACTGTTAATAGTCCAGCATAAAATTAACTTAGAAGTTGGCAGGGAAGCTAACGACCCACTGCCATTAAGTTAAGCAAGCGGCACAAAAAATAGCTGATAATACAAGTATTTGAAAACTGATATGTGTAAAAAAGCAGGATGATAGACCTAAATCGAAAGCTGATGAGTAGCGAGCGTTTTAAAGACAGACACCGAATAGCGAAAGAAGCGTTTACGCGAGTGAGGCAATTGCCGTTTGAATTGGTCTTGGTGATGATACTGAGAAAAAGTGTAAAGTCCTTGTAGAACGTGGTCAATGAAGCGATGTTATGGTTGGAAAGGGAAACGGTGACAGCCAGTGCGTTTTGCCAAGCCCGTTACAAACTGAAGCACACGGCGTTTATTGAATTGAATC
>DPLR01000016.1:4174-4690 GCA_003541895.1 Cytophagales bacterium
ACACGGCGTTTATTGAATTGAATCAAAAAGGGATTGTTGAACCGATGGTTGCAGAGGGCGATTATCGGCAATTTTTGGGCTTTCGTGTCCTCGCGGTGGATGGTTCAATGGTGATGTTGCCGCATACAGAAGAGACGAGCAAGACGTTTGGTACGATTGCTTATACCAATGGCAAAGATAAGCAACCCGGTGAGCATTGTTATGGCACCGCGTCCGTGTTGTACGACGTGTTAAATCGCATCGCAGTGGATGCCACCCTCGCCCCTGCTAAAGCCTACGAAGTGGATTTAGCCATTGCCCATTTGCAACACACCATCGCGACTGATTTGCTATTGATGGATCGCAACTACCCGTCTTATCGCATGATGGCCGAACTTTGCCATCGACAACGCGCGTTTGTGATTCGTTGTACCGCCCATTCTTTCAACACGGCTCGTCAACTCGCCAAGGGTAAAGGGCTGGCTAGCCAGGTGGTGACAATAATACCGCCAGATGGTCATAAAGCTGACATTCGCC
>DPLR01000016.1:4930-5190 GCA_003541895.1 Cytophagales bacterium
TCATAAAGCTGACATTCGCCAACGGGGCTTACCCGAAACAATCACCGTGCGCTTTGTGCGGGTGATGCTGAAAACAGGCGAAGCCGAGATTCTAGTCACCTCGTTACTGGATGAACACACTTACCCCAGTGCGGATTTTGCCGAACTGTACCGTCTGCGCTGGGGTATTGAAACTTTTTATGGCATCCTAAAAACTCGCCTAGCCTTAGAAAACTTCACGGGTCAAAGCGTTGAAGCCATCCAACAAGATTTTTATGCCA
>DPLR01000021.1 GCA_003541895.1 Cytophagales bacterium
GCGCAGTACTTATACTTCGCGGTAGTAGTAACACCACTGAGCATGCGCAGCATTTATACTTTACAGTAGCAGCAATACCACCGAATATGCACAGCATCTATGCTTTCCACGGCAGAATGAAATCCGGATGAAGTTTTACAAACTCGGGGCAGCTTACCCAAGTAAAAAAAACAAGGCGTTGATCAACGCCTTGAAAAAAATTAACAACCACTATTTTTATTTTGACGAGACCGGTGAAATTGGCTTACCTGAATTTTGTGTTTCAAACTTGATATTCATCAATGATGCAAGCGTAGCTGCAATTTGATTTTGATAGAATTGTTCCCCACTTTTTCGCTCACCCGTAGCAGGGGTATCAGGCCCTATCACCGCAACCCAAATTTGATCTGCGTTGGGTTCTTTTGCTCCGTGATGTCTCCAACTATCATATTTTGTTGTGCCCCTACCATGATCTGTCGTTAGAATCATCGTGGTCTTGTCTTTGTATTTTGGTTCAGACTGAATCCAACTCCATAATTCAGCAATGAGCGCATCTGTGTAGTGAACCGATTGTAGGTATAAGTCATACATACCTTCGTGCGCAAAATGATCGGTTTCATCGAAGCTCAAATAGAGAACCGATGGCATTTTTTTCTTGAGATATTCAAAACCTAAATGAAAGGTGATTGCGTCAGGGCGCGTATAGCCTAAGTAAGGCAATTCATGAATTAAATTATTCAAAAGAACTTGTTTGTCATTCAACGGAGAATCTTTGAACTCATCTATTCCCGAATTAACCAACACACCACTTCGCTTCGTATTTATGATTTCCGGGAAAACATCCCATGAAGTAAACGCAGCTACTCTATTCTTAAAACTTGGTTGTTGGTTGACCACCTCCAACACGGTTACGTTGGGATTCGGATTTTTGTCATTACTATTAATGCGAACGTCATCAGCAGCTCCAGTGAGGATCTCGTTATAGCCGGGATAAGAGAACCACATCTTGTTGGTTACATTAACAAAATTATTTTTAGTTCGATTTCCGTAGAGCTGTCCTTTTGAACCGACTTCATTCCACAGAAAGGGCATCAATAACTTTCTTCGTTCGTTAACATCGCTCACCCAAAATCTGCTTTTAACACCAGCTGAATCTTCAACAAATTCCTTGTTATTAATAAGAGAAAGATCGGCACCAGTAAACACATCTTGCCAACGCATTCCATCTAAGGTGATCAAAATAACATTTTCGGTTTTCTTTGACTGAGAAAAAGAAGCCGAGGTAAGAACAAGGAGTAAAGGCAAAAGAATTTTTCGCAAAGCCATAATTGATAAATAAATTATTCCTTAAAAAAGGGAAAGAACCCGGGGGTGTGCGCCCAAGATTCCTTTCCCTAAACCTAAAACATCAAGCTATTGTAAAAGCCACATTTTACCATTGATATTGTCTACGCCACTGTACTGACTTTGAACAGCGGCTTTATAATTCGCGGCATTCGCAGAAGCTTCACTGAATGGATACTGCCAGCGTAAAGGCAGCTTTTGATTATTGCCCGTGCCAGCACCTGTCAAGAAAGCGGGCATGCCTGTTCTACGTTGATTGAAAAAAGCTTCCCAACCCGAGTTTTGCCAAAAGGCAATATACTTTTGAGTCAGTATTTGATTCAAGCCCGCTGTATTGTTGCCTTGATACTGCACCGAAGTTTGAGCTAAATAATTAGTTAAGCTAACAGTTACCGTTCCCAACACATTTTGCGATTTATCTGCTATCGTAACAACCGCATTATCTTTGATTCCCAGAAAATTCATTGAGGCCGTAATTCCATTCACATACCAAGTGGCCGCATCTCCCGCTGCGAACCAACCCAAGTTAATTCCTTCCGCAATGTTGAAACACATCTCAGGGTAACCAATAATAATTGCTGGCTCAGCGTTTGATCCATCGTTTGTGCTGGCATAGCGCAATGCGTTCTCGAAAGAGTAAACCCCCGCTTGCGAGTTAATACCTAATGTACTCATATCATCGCCTGGGCTCGCGCCAACATAAGCTGCGAAGTCGCTTATGGTTTTCCCTGCATTCAGCTGCGCAGGAGCAGGTGTAGCTATGACATAAGTTCTCGGATCATTAAGTGCCGTAGTTAAATTTAAAATCGTTGCTGAAATATTTTCGCGTGTGTTTGTTTGCAAATAATTCCCGGGTGTTTTTGGGTACGGATTAAAAGCGGCATTATAAACAAACTTGAGATTGTCAGAGTTATCCGCCATCAAAGGGTACTTTGTGGGGTTACTCAAGATCGCTGAGAACTTTTGCTTGATATCTAAGTCGGTGTCACCGCTTTGATGACTCAGGCTAATCAACACGCGCAGAGTAAACGCATTAACCACTTTTTGCCAGCTAGCTAAATTATTGTTTAGATAAATATCCCCCGCAAGCGAAGCGTCTTTGTTGGTGATCAATTGCCCTAACATGGTGTTTGAATCATCGAGCCACTGAAGAACCTGAACATATACTTCTTTTTGTGTATCGTATTTGGGCGTTGGGTTCAGTTGACCTTCGAGAGCATCAGCAACTGGAATATCTCCAAACTTCTGGGACATCAAATTGAAATAGTAAGCTCTAAAAAATTTACCCAGTGCCGCATAGGGATTTATATCAGCAGCTCCGGCTTTTTTTGCTTCGGCCTCCATGCGCACTACATTTTCAAGCGTGAGATAATTTAAACTTGAGTTAGTAAAAGGAGCTTGGTCATAATTATTTGTTCCGTAATACGTGTATGTACTAATGTAGAACTGATTGAATTCTTGTGCACTGGTCCAGGCCAAATCACTGCCCATATCATTCAGTGCGCTAGTGAAAAGAAGCGATGCCGGTACTGAAGTTGGCAAGTTAGGATTCACTACCAACGTGTCATAGTTTTTACAGCCGCTCATGATAAGAACCACAAGTGCAACTGTTTTTATTTTTATGATATTGAATTTCATAGCGGTTTAATTAAAAGGTTAAGTTGATGTTAAACCCGAATCTTCTTAACGTAGGCGATTGCAAACTTTGCGCTGAAGTGCTTGTGCCAATATACTGATCCCAGTCAATGTCTTTACGCTTGGAGAAATAAAGAAGGTTCCTTGCAACCAAGGAAATGCTTGCCTGACGAATTCCTTTGCCTCGCAAAAAGCTCGCTGGCAAATTATACGTCAGTTGTACTTGTCTTAACTTAACGAACGTCTTGCTTATTAAAACACGCTCATCAAAACCAACTTCGCGACCGATATAATCTTGCAGTGCATACGGAACGTTGTTGGGTGCGAAGGTTAACTCACTCATGTTGGTAATTTTTCCGGAAGCATCAACGGTGGGAGTGCCAGAGGTAATCATAGCACCTTTTCCGGTGTACGTTGGCGTGATCTTGTTAGGGTCATTGCCTTGATTCGCATCGAACTCGGCTTGGCGCGCGGCACCGTAGTCTCCTTGCACAGTAGAAATT
>DPLR01000182.1 GCA_003541895.1 Cytophagales bacterium
CCGCAACTGCATCTCAAAAGGGTGGAACCGGCCCCCATCCAAAAATTAAAATCGGACCTAAAACAATATTGAATAAATTGGCTAGCCATAATGCCCTCATAGCGATAGCTGCATTGCCTGCTCCTCGAAAAATGCCGTTGATCAGGAAGAGCATCATGATGGTGAGGTTACCTGCCAACATCCACAAAGTAAAATGTGAACCTACTTGAATCACCGAATTAGAAGCGCCCATCAATCGAAGAAGATCTTCGTAAAAAAATATTCCAGCAATAGTTACAGCTATCGAAGCTGTGAGGCCAACCAACATAGCTTGTACCGCAGCCACAGCAGCGCTTTCGTATTCTTTCTCGCCCACTCTTCTAGCTACGAGGGCAGTGGCACCCATGCTCACACCCCAAGCAACGGAGTAGACAATGGCAAGCATCGATTCGGTTAAACCAATCACAGCAACGGCATCGCTGTTGTTTAATCGGCTAACAAAAAAAATATCTACCACGGCAAAGACAGATTCCATTGCCATCTCTAAAATCATTGGGATAGACAATAAAAAGATAGCGCGATTGATACTGCCTTCGGTGAAGTTTTGTTCTTCGCCCTTGATGGCAATTTTAAATAAATGATAAAATGATTTTATACGTGAACTATAACTCATGATTGAAACTGACTTAAATGGAAGATAAAGACAAGAAATTCTGGCGAAGGCCAAAATGGTAACTGCTCAACTCTGAGTTAGCAGTAATTAGATCATCAGCTTCATAGGCGTTAAGTCGAGGTGCAAAGCTAATTGTTTTTTTCTTTAATCGATCAAAGATTTATAAACCAAGGAAATGTTCGCACATGTTGTGTTATCACTACTTTTGCAAAGTATGTCTTCACCAAAATACTCCATCATTGTACCGGTATATAATCGCCCGCAAGAGTTGGATGATTTGTTATTGAGTTTGACGAAGCAAGCCTTTCGCGATTTTGAAGTTTTGATCATTGAAGATGGTTCATCGGTTTCGAGTCAACCTATTTATGAAAAATATTCAAGTCAACTTAACCTCAACTATTTTTTCAAGCCTAACTCTGGCCCAGGCCCGAGCAGGAATTTTGGTTTTGAAAAAGCGTTGGGTCAATATTTTATTGTGTTCGACAGCGACTGTCAAATTCCGGAACATTACTTAGAAGCTGTTGAAAAATCGTTAAAAGAAAATCCACTTGATGCGTGGGGCGGACCCGATCGCGGTCATTCCAACTTTACAGTTCTTCAGCAAGCAATGGCTTTCACCATGGCGTCAATGTTAACTACTGGGGGAATCCGTGGAGGAAGATCAAAAAATTTTCAACCTCGTAGTTTCAACATGGGCATCAGTCGCGAAGCATTTCAAAAAACGGGTGGTTTCCATTTTGATCGTTTTGCCGAAGACATTGAGTTAAGCATACGCATGAAAAACCTTGGTCTTCGTGTTGGGCTCATTCCGGATGCTTATGTTTATCATCAAAGGCGGGCTACGCTAAAAGATTTCTATAAACAAGTTTCAAATTTTGGAAAGGGCAGAGTGTTGGTTGGCAAAGCTCATCGCGGTGAAATAAAAATCACGCATTGTTTTCCATCTGTATTTCTTCTCGGATTGTTTTTAATAATGCCACTCATGATAATCTCTACGTATTGGGGTCTAGCTTTGCTTTCAGCATACTTAATTTATTTTATCGCTATTGCAGTAGAGGCATTGGTTCAAACAAAATCCATTTCAGTGGCGATGTTGTGTATCCCTGCTGCCTTTGTTCAACTAACTGGATATGGATGGGGTTTCGTTAAACAATTTGCTCTCATAACTAAGTGATTACCAGCTATATTTCTTGCATAATTAAAGTTTTTAAGTAATTTTGGCTAACCAACTCACATTTTTTAACCATGGCGAAACCTAATTTTTTCAACTGGGTGGTTGTTGTAACTCTTTTTTCCACCACCGCATTTTCCCAGCAGACCCCAACTCCACTTCCGAAAGGTCATTATGTAGTAGTTGCAGCCTTCTCTCCTAAACACGAAGACTATGCAACTTTATTGGTGAAGGATTTGGCAAAGGAAGGAATACAGGCTCAGTATGGATTTGAATCGGAAAGGAGATATTGGTACGTGTACGTTAACAAAGCTGAGACGCGTGAAGATGCAGTGAAGCAAGTGATGAACGTGAGAACGAAAGATCGTTTTCAGGATGCTTGGGTTCATTCTATCCGTGACGAGGCAGAACTCCTCGCTGAAAAATCAGCGGTGGTTGAGCAAACGGTGAAGCAAACCGATGCACCAAAGGATACCGTTAAGAATAAAGTAACAGAAGTTATCCAAAATCCGAAAGCCGATCCGGTGTACGTGCCGCAAACATTAAAAAATACACAAGTGTTTTTGAGTTTGTTCAATGCCACAAATAACGAAGTTATTGATGGTGATGTAGAGGTAGTAAATACTGAAACGTCTAAACTGATTACACGAGTTAAAGGTAACTCCTATCTCACTTTGCCCAATCCGGGCACAGAAAGCGGTAAACTTACACTGATCAATAACACTTTTGGTTATAGAAAAGAACAATTGGAAATCAATTATAAAAATACAGAAGGCGATACAGTAAAACCGTACGTTACTTTAGTAGGTAATTTTTACATGATCAACTTCGCACTTAATAAAATTCAGAAGGGAGATATCTCAACACTATATAACGTCTATTTCTACAACGATGCAGTGGTGATGTTGCCCGAATCAAAATACCAATTGAACAGTTTGCTTGAGCTATTGAAGTCCAACGACAAAATGAAAATCAAACTTCATGGGCACACCAATGGCAGTGGTGGAGGCAAGATAATCTACATGGGACCTAGCAAGAATTTTTTCGCGGTGACGAAGGATGCCAAGAATGGATCAGGGTCTGCTAAGGAACTTTCTGAGGCAAGGGCAGAAACGATCAAGGAATGGCTAATTGCTCAAGGCATTGCTGCCGATCGAATTGAAGTGAAAGGGTGGGGCGGGGGCCGCATGATCTACGACAAGAACAGCACCTATGCTCGAAAAAATATTCGAGTTGACGTTGAGGTGGTAACCGACTGATTTACCGCAGCACGAAAAACCCTTTGAAATTTTTTGGGTCACCTTCGGTTACAATAAGATTTTCAACAACAGCATTTTTAGGTCCTCGAGCGCACCACTGAAGAAACGGTTGAATCATTTCTTCTTGGCCCTCTGCTTCAATGGTGACATCTCCGTTCGGTTCATTTTTTACAGTGCCGACCAAACCTAGCTCATCGGCTTTATTTTTTGTAGAGGCCCTGAAAAAAACACCTTGCACTTTGCCGATCACTCGAATGTCAACATGCTTGATCATCAGATAATATAATCCGTACTGAGGAATGCCGACTCTCGGTTGCGGATAATGTCACCAATAATTTTTTTGTTGTCAATGGTTATTTTGGTGGCCACCAAAGAGCGGATGGAGAAGGCGCGCAACGCATCGGTTACAGAAAGCGTACCTTCAGCCGAGTCCTTTCTTCCATTGAATGGAAATGAATCTGGCCCTCGCTGACATTGCGTCTTGATATTGATTCTTCCCACTTGGCTCGCAAACGAATCAATCAAATGCGCTATGGTTTTTGAATCTCTTCCAAAGATGCTGAGCTGCTGACCAAAGTTAGATCGCAGCACATAATCAATCACTTCACTTTCATCGCTGAATGATCGGATGGGAACCACTGGTCCAAATTGTTCTTCCGAATAAATTTTCATGGAATCATTTACCGGATACAAAACGGCCGGATAGAAAAACGTATGTTGGATTTTTCCGCCATTTTCATTCATGATTTTTGCTCCTTTACCCACAGCATCATCTACCAATTCTTTCAAGAATTCCGTTTTGCCTGGCTCGGGCAGTGGAGTTAAACTCACTCCGTTATCCCAAGGCATTCCCGGTTTAAGTGTAGCAACAACTTCGCAGAATTTTTTCAAGAAGCGATCAACGATGTCTTTGTGTGCAAAAATAATTTTGATGGCTGTGCATCGTTGCCCGTTAAACGAAAGCGAACCGAGCACACATTCATTTACGGCATTGTCCAAATTAGCATCGGGTAAAATGATGGCTAGGTTTTTTGCATCCAATCCCAACACAGCACGTAGCCTGTG
Source organism: Cytophagales bacterium (assembly GCA_003541895.1). GTDB lineage: Bacteria > Bacteroidota > Bacteroidia > Cytophagales > Cyclobacteriaceae > ELB16-189. Next base: position 4,148 of record DPLR01000182.1, read on the forward strand.
CGATTTTGGATGAGCCTTCTTTAATTCATTTGCTCCTTTGTTTGTACCAATGAACGCGAACACATCGATCTTTCCGGTCTCCATCATGGCACCCACGGTGTCACGTCCTCTTCCGTAAATAATATTGATTACGCCTGGAGGGAAACTGTTTTTGAATGCTTCCAACAAAGGACTGATCAAAAGCACTCCGTATTTCGCAGGCTTGAACACAACCGTGTTGTCCATG
>DPLR01000309.1 GCA_003541895.1 Cytophagales bacterium
AATCAAGCGCACGTACAAGTCTATCTTTGATCTGCTGCAGAGCGGAGTCTGCTGCGTTATCCTTTATGGTCGGATATTTATCCCAAATCAAATCCTTGAAAAGGATTCCGAGTTTTTCTTCCTGATCATAGGAGATTTGAAAACTCAAATCGAAATCACTCTTGCTAATCTTCTTTACCAAAAAATAACCACCAGCAAAGAGGGCAATGCCGATGATCAATAAAATTAGTAGATCGCGAAATGTACTTGCTCGCATGAATTAAAACGGAGGTTTATTAATTGGTTCAGCGTTTTGATGATCTTCTGTTTTTACTTTATATGCTGCTTCATAGGCAATCTTTCCGAAGAGTAAGAAGTAATACATTTTCCCTTGCCGTGCTTTGAATGCTGCAATTAGGCTTACAATGAAATAAAGGAAGGTTGAGACACCCGCAAAAATTACATAAGCCCAAAATTCTTCAGTGACGTGCCAGTCCTCTTTGAAAAAAATAGTTACTGCCCAAATCACCGCGCCCCAGTTAATCAGCGTAGTAGGAATGTTTGAAAGCAACGCTTGTAAACTATGAAAGTGAATAAACCTGCTTTTCTTTTTGTTGATGAAGTAATATATAACCGAAGCAATAAGATTGATGACTGGCAGCGGAAGCCCAACGGCTACCGCTGCAAACATCATCAAGTACGCACCCATTGCGTCTTCTTTTTCGCGCTCTGGAATTTCTTCGGGTTGAGGTAAGGGATGAAAATCCATTCAAAAAAAATTAATCCAATGAAAAAGGAGGATACGTGTCGGTCATGTTGCCTAGGTAAAGACTTACGCGTGTAGTCCAGCGCAAGAAGCCAACAATAAAATTATGAATGCCTTCAGACATTCTACCAGTGAAAAGCACCACCCAAAAGCCAATGAAACTTGCCACCAATACAGCAATGGCAAGGAAGAACAAACAAAAGCCATGAGGGATGCCGACATAGAGCCATCCAAAGAAAGTTCTTAAAAGGAGCGTGCCACGACTTAAACTTTCGGGGTACTCAACATCAACTGTAACTGAAGGGTCTGAAGAACTAACTCCGAAAGCAGGGTATCCATCCGTAAGATTGTATTGTCGTGCACGTACGCGTGTTGACCAACGGAGTAGACCCACTTGAAACTCGAAAAAACTTTGGGGATAACGACCGGTGAATAAAATAATCCACCAAGAAATAAAGCTGAGAATAGCTCCCCACAAGCCCACAAAAAGTAAAACGAATCCGTGGGGCAAGTAGATGTAAATCCATCCGAAGAGAGCGCGCAAGATAAGCTCTCCGCGGGAGAGGCTTTCCGCATGTTTGATGTTGAATGTCATGGTGAGTTTGGTTTAAGGTTCACTAAAAGTATAAAAAATTAGTCTTTTAACTGAGACTAATCAGACGAAATGCTCACCGTTCTGGGTTTGAATTATCTCGGTAAAAAAATCGGCAACTTTTTCGGTAACAGAATTAAAATACAACTTGCCTTTTTCTGCAGTTGCTTTCAATGGATTGCCAACCCCGGTTGAGCTGGTAATCTTCGTCCACGGGCGCTCTGCCCAGGCCCAACCTTCGGCCATCGCTTTGTATTTGAATTTTTTGGCCGAACCATCAGCCGCTTCACTTAAAGGCAATACAAGATCAGGTCTTAAATGCATCAGTAAGCTCGTCTCCATTTCACCTGCATGATCGTCTTTGTTTTCAAAAAATAGTTTTTGGTCTATGGCCTTAAACCAATCGCACGTGCTCAGAAACATTTTCGGAAACTTCAGACCTAATTCCCTGATCATCGTTTTGAAATCATTCCCTCCGTGGCTGTTTAAAATTATCAGTTTATAAATTCCGTGCCTGTTCAAGGTTTCAACAACATCCGAAAGCACTATCAGTTGTGTGCTTGGGTTTAGATTCATATCGAGTTTAACATCATGCTGGCCTGTGTTGACTCCGAAAGGAATAGCGGGGAGCACAATTAATTTTTCTCCTCTCTCCCATGTAATTCTGGCTGCTTCGGCCGCAATAAATTCTGCTTCTATGATGTCGGTGCCATACGGCAAATGATAGTTATGTGCTTCGCAGGCTCCCCACGGAAGTACAGCCAAATGGAAATTTGAATCCTTTATAGCTTTCCAATTTGTTTCTGCCAAAATATAGGGCCTGATCATGACTCGTCTTAAAAATTGGGCGACAGCAAATACTTACCATAGAATTCATCAATTACAGCAACCGCCTCTTCGGGTGTGTCTACCAAGTTGAATAAGTCTAAGTCTTCGGGGCTGATCATTTTCTCCATCACCAAAACTTTTTTGATCCATTCAATCATTCCTCCCCAAAACTTTTTGCCCACCAACACAATTGGGAATCGTCCGATTTTTTTGGTTTGAATCAAGGTCAAGGCTTCGCTCAGTTCATCGATCGTTCCAAATCCACCAGGCATCACAATAAACCCTTGTGAATATTTTACGAACATTACCTTGCGCACAAAGAAATAATCGAACGTGATTAATTTATCAGCATCGATGTAAATGTTCCCTTTTTGTTCATGTGGCAAAAAAATATTCAAGCCCACTGACTTTCCACTTGCTTTACGAGCACCCTTATTTCCTGCCTCCATAATTCCAGGGCCACCACCGGTAATTACGCCATACCCTTGCAGCACTAATTGCTCTGCAATATTTTCGGCCATTTTGTAATAAGGGTTATTGGGCTTTACACGTGCTGAACCAAAAATGGTAACACAAGGGCCAATCTTTGCAAGTTTTTCAAAGCCTTCTACAAATTCACTCATCACTTTAAAGATCACCCACGAGTCAGAACTTTTTATCTCGGCCCAGTTTTTATCTTTAAATGCTTGTCTAATACGATGCTCTTCTTCTAATGCATCTTGAATTTTTATTGTCTTCTCTTTCTTTGAATTTTTTGTTGCCATACCTTCGTTTTAATCAGGCTGAAAATTAAAGAAATGAAACGACAATTTATTTTGCTTCTATGTATCTGTGCGTTTTTGAATTTAACGCACTGCTCTCGCGAAAAGGATTCAACCTGGGCATTAATTCCTTTTACAAAAATTGATTCGGTCAATCCAATTCTTACACCAGGTGATCAACAGTTTGAGTGTCCCATTCTAAAACAAAAAGTAAAATGGGAAGAAAAAGATGTTTTCAATCCTGCTGCAGTAGTAAAAAATGATACCGTATTTCTTTTATATCGCGCAGAAGACACCATTGGAA
>DPLR01000207.1 GCA_003541895.1 Cytophagales bacterium
AGATCTCCTTCTTCCAAGGTAAGAACCCCCGTGCTCTGATCAATTTTTGAAGCTAGAGGAGATAGCTGCTCAGAAAGAGGAGGTGGCGACAGAAGTGTTTGTTTTGCACAGAAATCTTCTGTGATGGTTTCGTAGGTTGTAGATGAATTACAACTGAGCAACAGCACTAGACAGATATAATAAAAACCGAAAGGTTTCATCTGATGATAAGTTTCAAATTGGAAGATAGATAATTTAAGATGTTCTGTAATGAGAAGCTGGATTTATAAAACAACTAAATGAGTACGATTGTTAAATTTTTCGACTTGGTCACCTTCGCCTAAATTGATTATCATTGCCCCTTCATTTTATTTCTTGTGAGCGTTACAATTATTCTTATCGGCATTACAGTAGCTGTTAGTTTCTATGTGTTCAACAAACCTGAACTTCAAAGTCGACTGACGATGAATCCTTTCATGATCAATAGGAGAGGAGAGTATTATCGTTTCATCAGTTCGGGGTTCATTCATAGAGATCACATGCACTTGCTGTGGAACATGTTTGCATTCTATTTTTTTGGCACTGCCATTGAACAAGATTTTGAAACACTATTCGGAGCTTCAGGGGTTTACTATTTTATTTTTCTCTATCTCACGGCCATTGTCTTATCCGATGTTCCAACTTATCTAAAAGAAAGAAACAATACCTACTACAATGCATTGGGTGCATCGGGTGGTGTGGGTTCAGTGATTTTTGTGTTTATTGTTCTGGAGCCATTGCAGTCCATATGTTTATACTTCGCGTTGTGCATGCCCGGCTTTGTATTTGGTTTAGGATACATGGCCTACACGTACTACCAAGGAAGAAGATCGAACGATGGCATCAACCACGATGCGCATTTGTATGGAGCATTGTATGGGTTGTTATTTTGTGTAATTATCTACCCGAACTCACTTCCTTTATTTTTTAGACAGGTTACCTATTGGCTTGAAAATTTCTTTTGAAACAAATCTAAGTTGTTCTATCGTACCAGATTTTAATTTTATTGTACTCTTCACGCTGAAAAGGAATTTTTATTGTCTCCACAGTTGTACCTCGTAATTCATTGGCTGGTTTTTCAGAAATAAAAATTTGACAATATCCTTTTAACGTAAATGGCACTGCTTGTTCAGGGTCTATAATTCGTAACGAATATCGTTCTCGATACACTACACCGAAAAATTGAATTTTGTCTCTAGGCATTTCACGTTTGCCCAGCAACGATGACTTCAGTATTTTATCTTTTGTAAATTTTATTTTGCTGCTTCGGTACACCAAAAACCAAAACGGCAACCACGGCACAAAGAGTAGACTGGATGGAATAATGAAAACATAATTCAATTGATCGGCTTGACTTAAAAAGTAAATTCCAAAGGCAGTCATAAACCCAGCTATCACAAAAACGAAATTGGCAGCCTGTTTTGAAATCGGATTAAATTCAAAATCCATTGATGAAGATACTATTTAATTGTACATCTACCTTACTTATATCACTTGTCGTTAAGAGGTAAACATCTAATTTAGCAGCAACGAAGACAGATTATTTTCTTCGCTTAGCAAATGAAAATAGGAATTGCATTATCGGGTGGAGGGGCGCGTGGCATTGCTCACATTGGCATACTGAAGGCTTTGGAAGAAATGGGTGTGAAGATTTCAGTAATGTCTGGAACGAGTGCCGGATCAATTGTAGCTTCGTTGTATGCTTACGGTTTTACACCAGATCAGATTTTTGAACTGGTTACTAAACTAAGTTTACTGAAATCGGTTAGACCTGCATGGGCATGGTCTGGTTTGCTCACCATGGATGGCTTGAAAGAATTGATCTTAAAAAATATTCCTGAAAATGATTTCAGTGCACTTAAAATACCACTCACTATTGCCGCGACAGAAATTCGTAGAGGAGAAGTAAATTATTTTTCAACAGGCGAACTTGCTTCTGCAGTGGTGGCTTCGTGTAGTATTCCTGTGGTTTTTAATCCGGTTTCTTTCAATGGCAATTTGTTTGTGGATGGTGGTTTGCTTGACAACCTACCCGCTCGCTGTATTCGTCATCACTGCGATTTTCTCATTGGCTCTCATTGCAATGAGATCACCAAAGAGTTTGATCCGAAGAATATCAAAAATATTATCGAGCGAAGCCTACTGATTGCTATCTATGCGAATACTCAACAGAGCAAATCGCTTTGCGACATCGCTATTGCTCCGCCCAATATGGATCGGTTTACCGTATTTGATATTGGCCGCGCGAAAGAGATTTTTGAAGCGGCATATCAGTTTACCAAAAATAATTTTAAGCCAGAACAATTTCAAAACGCTTTGACAGCATGAGCATAACAACACTTTCTTTTAAAGACGAAATATTACAAGGAATCCCTGACGAACTTCCGGAAGTAAAACCGTACGACCATGCGGTGAGCCACGCACCCAAGCGAAAAGATATTTTGTCGGTGGATGAGAAGAAGCTTGCATTGAAAAATGCGCTGCGTTATTTCCATCCTAAGCATCATGAGGTGTTAGCAAAAGAATTTTACGAGGAGCTTCAAAAATTTGGACGCATCTATATGTACCGGTTTCGCCCGGAGTATAAAATGTTTGCGCGACCAGTTGATGAATATCCGTTTCAAAGTTTACAAGCTGGAGCCATTCAGGTAATGATTCAAAATAATTTGGATCCGGCTGTGGCACAACATCCGCACGAGTTGATCACCTATGGAGGCAACGGTGCTGTCTTTCAAAACTGGGCACAATATTTATTGACGATGAAATACCTCGCCACGATGACCGATGAGCAAACGCTGCACATGTACTCAGGTCACCCGATGGGTTTGTTCCCTTCATCAAAGGAAGCACCGCGCGTTGTGGTCGCGAACGGTATGATGATTCCCAATTATTCGAAGCAAGATGATTGGGAGAAATACAATGCGCTAGGTGTAACGCAATACGGACAAATGACTGCCGGTAGTTACATGTACATTGGCCCTCAGGGAATTGTACACGGAACAAACATTACGATTTTGAATGCAGGCAGAAAAATTTCTAAACAAGGCGAAGGACTCGCAGGAAAATTATTTGTGACCTCCGGCCTTGGTGGAATGAGTGGAGCGCAACCCAAAGCAGGTAACATTGCAGGAGTGATCACCGTGGTTGCTGAAGTGAATGAAAAGGCAACGCAAAAAAGACATTCGCAAGGGTGGGTGGATGAAGTGGTTGGTGATTTGGATAAGCTTTGCTCGCGCGTGAATCAAGCGAAGAAAAATAAAGAAGTGGTTTCAATTGCTTATCAAGGTAACATTGTTGACGTGTGGGAAAAATTCCTGAAGGAAAATATTTACATCGATCTAGGCTCCGACCAGACTTCGCTTCATAATCCGTGGGCCGGTGGAT
>DPLR01000452.1 GCA_003541895.1 Cytophagales bacterium
GGAAAACGAATTCAAATCGATGACCCGCGCATTGATCCTGTGTGGGCAAAATGTGGTGAACTCGGAATACCCGTGCTCATTCATGCGGCTGACCCCAAACAATTTTGGGATCCTATTGATAAAAACAATGAGCGTTGGCTTGAGTTGAAGACGCATCCTAGAAGAAGGTATGAAGGAAAAGATGCCAGCTGGCAAACATTAATTGATGAGCAACACCATGTTTTCAGAAAGCATCCGAAAACACATTTCATCGATGCACATTTGGGTTGGTACGGAAACGATTTGAAAAAATTGGGCGCCTTGTTGGATGAGATGCCCAACGTTTATACCGAGATCGGTGCGGTGATTGCCGAACTTGGGCGTCAGCCGCGAATGGCAAAAGCATTTATGATCAAGTACCAAGATCGCGTTTTGTTTGGCAAAGACAGTTGGGTACCGAGTGAATATGAAACGTATTTCCGGGTGCTTGAAACGGAAGATGAATATTTCCCTTACCACAAACGCTATCATGCCTTCTGGCGGATGTATGGTTTGGGCTTGCCCGATGATGTGTTGAAAAAAATTTATTACAAAAATGCACTTAAGCTCATTCCAAGCATAGACAAAAGTCAGTTTCCAGATTGATGCTTGTAGAAAAACAGAGCGATGTCTGAATAGGAATAGTTTGTAGACGAAGTTAGGCTGGCCGAGAAAAACTTTTTATTGATCATGGCACGAATTTCCTTTTCGGTTTTCCTGTAATCGGAATTATAAGCGCAGGCGAAAAATTTTATTTTCTCGTCTGCGCTTTTCCATGCCGGATAATTCTTTTCCATCACTTTAAAAAATACCAGTACATAGTTAAGCATCGCTTTTTTGTCTTTTAATCTTTTCACTCGGGCGGCTCGGTTAGGTATATTTTCAACGGTGTCAGACGGATAAATGCCGAACGTTTTTTCTCGAAACAGATTCATGAAATCTTTTTCAATGACTTCAGCGAAGGATGGTTTGATTTGAAATTCCCCTATCGAAAAATTGGCGTAGGCTTTTCCGTATTGCGAATAAAGCGATTCAAGTGCGAAGGTTTCGAATTTGTCTTGCAGAGCACTGAACCGAATCAGTTCTGGAAAAACAACCGCTTTTACTTCTTTCGGATTCAAACCTTGCGAAAGAATTATTTCGTTCATCCATTTCTCTTCGTCCAAATAACGAAGCGCTCTTTCATAATCTCGCCCAAAAATTTTACGATAATCTTCTTGCGCAAAGCCGCAAACAAAAAGCAGCCCGAAGGCTGCCGTCAATACTATTTTTTTGGTGAGCATCAATAGGGCTTTTGATAAACTACCAGCTCTTGATTTTCAAAAGCCAACCATTTGTAATTTATTTTCCCGCCTGAGTTTGTCAAAGCAATTTCCATGGGGTATTCAAAATAGTCGCCATCGGCAAATGAAATGATGTTGTTGTTAATGGTGGTTAATCCTTTGCCATCAGAGGTAACGTAAAGGCCACATGCATCAGGCGCAACACCTTCGAATGTTTTGATAATCTGTCCATCCACCGATAACTGGTTATTTGAAAGCATAGCAAAATGATTGCTTGGCGAATACCACACACCGCCAAACCTTGTCATGTCCGGAATGCTCAGTGTTTTGCCTTTCGAAGTAAGTACTTGATATTTCATTTCCTTGTTTGGAGCCACAATAGCGAATTCAGAATTATCGCTGGCTGCGATGCATGAGAGCGGTGCGATCATTCCCGGTAACTGAATGCTTGCGTTAGATGCTGATGTAATCACTTTGTAAGTGTAATTCATTGACTGATCAATTTCGAGCGTAACGGCATAGAAGCATTTGCTATCGGGCGTCAGATAGAACTGACTCAATTGATTAAATGGGCCATAGCTCTTTCCGTTGAATTTTATAGTTCTCGATTTTACTGTAGTGTACGTTTTTCCGGCTGTTTGCTTCTGTGCTTCGGCCAATTGCTTTTTCATCGCATCAAGTTGTTCTTTGGTCATGTAGGCTTCCATCATTTTCAACTGTTGGTCGGAAACGCCTGGTGTTGCCATGGAATGAGACTCTGTTTCGTCAACGATGTAATTTTTGGCTTCATCACTCTCAAGGTCAATGCTGCGCAGTTTATTATAACTGCATTGCAAAGATGAATGGCCGCAATCGCGTAATTTATTTTGGCATGGCGCTGAAACGCGAGTGCCATTTTCATAACGGAAACATTGCATACTTCCGTTTTCTTTAACATCGCGTGTGATGATGGAAACTTGATCAATAGAAGCGCCCAATGAAATACAACTTTCGCTATAATCAATGCTTTCGTTCGACCCTATTTTCACTAAAACGGTTCGAGAAACATTAGCGCTGAGCTTGTTTTTATTTGGCGATGGTTTAGGCGCAGAGTTGGGGATATTTCTCTCCAACTTGTTTACTTCCTGAGCCGCTTTGTTTTTCAGTTGCTTTAGTAAGCCTTGACCGAGAGAAACATTTGCCGATGCGATTGCCGCAAGGAGAAATACGGAAGAAGCTATTTTTTTCATATTACCTAAAGTGTTTTAACCGAACAATTTCTTCTGGTTTTAAAAAACGCCATTGCCCACGACCCAAATCTTTTTTGTCGAGCCCGGCATAAACCACGCGATCCAGTCGCTCAACTTTATAACCAAGAGCTTCAAAAATTCTTCGTACAATCCGGTTCCAACCAATGTGTAATTCAATTCCGATTTCTTTTCCGTCATCGCTCACCATGGCGAGGTCATCTACTTGCGCTTTCCCTTCTTCAAAGTAAACGCCATCCAATATTTTTTGAAAATCATTTTTAGTCAACGGCCTGTCGAGTTCTACCTTATAGATTTTCTTTACATTGTACGATGGGTGCGTTAATTTATCGGCAAGATCGCCATCGTTGGTAAGCAAAAGTAAACCTGTAGTATTTCGATCGAGGCGGCCCACCGGATAAATTCTTTCTTTGCAAGCACTCGCCACCAGGTCCATTACCGTGTTTCGTTCTTCCGGATCATCGGTGGTAGTGATAAAGCCTTTTGGTTTATTGAGCAATACATAAACGAGCGGCTCAGCTTTCAACCTTCTTCCTTCGTAGCGAACATCATCGGTGGCTTTTACTTTGTGGCCCATTTCTGTGATGGTCTCGCCATTCACAGTAACCAGTCCCATTTTTATAAACTCATCGGCTTCTCTTCTTGAGCCTACTCCGCTGTTAGCCATGAATTTGTTGAGACGAATCAATCCCGATTCAGCTTTTGCCGCGGCTTCAATATTTTTTTGTTGATGATCTATTTTTGGTTCGGAAGATTTTTCTTTGTCCCGAAATGATTTTTTGAATCCTCTTTTCTCACCGTAAGCTGATCTTGTGAAACGCGGTTTTTCATTGAAATCACCTTCGGGTTTTCTGCGGAAACTCCTTTTTCCATCCGATGGCTT
>DPLR01000567.1 GCA_003541895.1 Cytophagales bacterium
CATCCCAATTTCTGCGGCCACGTCAAATTCGGTGTCCAGGTCAGCATCCGTCAACCCAAAACTGGAGTGGGCTAGATTTACACCGTGATCTCTGCGTTCGCGAATAGGATTGGTGGTGGCCTTCAAATGCCCGAAAGAGCGGTAGGCAAAGATGAGGTTGCGCACCTGTGTTTCTTTGATGTTTCCTCCGGTTTCGGTGTGGCCGTTTTCGCCAAATCGCTGGGTAGAAAAATCATAGCCCTCAAAGAATTTCTGCCAGGTAGGATCTACCCCGGTTGGGTCTTGTTTATAATTTTGGTAAAGCTGATCGATATAACCTACGTCAGCATTGGAGATGTAGGAATATTTGTCCATAAGGTTATTGATAGAAACCAAAGCTAATGAACATACTGAAAATATTAAAACTTAATAATCGTGTAAACAAATATTTAATCTTTACTGTCGCCTTTGGTATAAAAGTGCAAATACGCGCCTTTTCCGTGGTGTATTTCTTTTAGGACGTAGCATCTGTTGTTGGATTTAAAAAAAATCTTACTTTTGCAGTCCTTTTAAAACGGACGAGATCCAAAATTAAAACACAATGGTAAAAATCAGATTGGCCCGTAGAGGCCGCAAGAAGCTGGCAATTTTTGATGTAGTGGTTGCAGATGCCAGATCGCCACGCGATGGCAAGTTTATTGAGAAAATCGGAACTTATAATCCGCTTACAGTTCCGGCAGCAATCGAGTTGAAAGACGATAGAGCTTTTCATTGGTTGATGAATGGTGCACAGCCATCAGATACAATCCGTGCCGTACTTTCTTACCGCGGCATTTTGTATAAGAGACATTTGCAGATTGGCGTGAACAAAGGGGCTCTTACGCAAGAGCAAGCTGATGTTAAGCTAGCCGATTGGATGAAGGCCAAGCAGGCAAAAATTCAATCCAAGATTGACAGTGTTGTCAAGAGCAAAGAAGAAAATGCTAGAGCACGCAAGGAAGCTGAGAGCAAAGTGCGTGAAGCCCGTGCCGAAGCAATCCGCAAAAAAGCCGAAGCAGCTGCCGCAGCCCCCGCTGTTGAAGAAGCTCCTGCTGCCGAGCCTCAGGCATAATTTTTGAAAATTAAGAATTGACAATGCCAGTACTTTGTGCTGGCATTTTTTATTGAAAAGAAATGAGCATCGAAGAATGTTTTAAGATAGGTTACGTTGCAAAAACGCATGGGCTTAAGGGAGAAGTAACGGTGGTTTTTGAAAATGATTTTGAAATAGACGAACTCACCTCGCTGTTTGCCGAAATGAACGGAAGCCTGGTCCCTTATTTCATAGAAACCTTGTCTGATCGGGGAGACAAATCTTTTATCAAATTTGAAAGTATCGATTCGCTCACAGCCGCTGAAAATATCAAGGGCAAGAGTCTTTATCTTCCTAAATCATCAAGGGCAAAATTGAAGCGAGGTGAATTTTATGATGACGAAGTGGTGGGCTTTTCGGTTGAAGATGAGAGCCTCGGCTATCTAGGTCTCGTCAAAGAAATCCAGTCGCAGGGTTTGAATAGAATTTTAATAATTCAAGGAAATAAAGAAATTCTGGCGCCCATCAACTCGCCTTTTGTTGTTAGCGTAAACAAAACAAAACGCTTGATAAAACTCCGCTTGCCCGAAGGCTACCTTGATATTTAATCACTATCTGGGGCTACCTGATTTCTAATCTTACTGTTCTTCTTTCCATAAAAGAAATACACAGCAAGACCAATCAGCAACCAAACGATTAAGCGGATCCATGTTCCCAGCGGAAGTGAAAACATCATCAGCAAACAGGTAACGATCCCTAAAATTGGAACTACAGGAACCCACGGTGTTTTAAATGCACGCGGCAGATTGGGCTCACGCTTTCTCAAAACAATCACGCCAATACAAACCAAAACAAAAGCGAGCAACGTGCCAATGCTCGTCATCTCGCCAACCACATTGATAGGCACAAGGCCAGAAAACAAACTGATAAAGACGCACAGCAGCATATTTCCTTTGTAAGGAGTTTTGAATTTGGGATGTACTTGCGAAAATAATTTTGGCAACAAACCATCGCGGCTCATCGAGAAAAATACCCGCGACTGACCAAGAAGGTCAACTAAAATAACAGATGTGTAGCCAATGATGATAGCCAAAATAATTACCTGGCTCATCCAATAATAAGGGGTTTTCTCGATCGCGATAGCAACAGGCGCAGCACTGTTTTTGAATTCAGTGTAATGCGCCAAGCCTGTCATCACAAAACTGAAAAGACCAAAAAGTAAAGTGCAAATGATTAGTGAACCAATAATACCAATCGGCATTGTTCGCTGCGGGTTCTTGGCTTCTTGAGCCATTGTTGCAATAATGTCAAACCCAATAAAGACAAAGAACACAACTCCGGCTCCACGAAATATTCCACTCACACCAAATTCACCAAAAACGCCTGTGTTGGCGGGCACGTATGGCACATAATTATCTCCGTTAATGTAATTCCAGCCTAGCGCAATAAATACCAGCACCACGCCAATTTTTAAAGCAACTACAATGGTTGTATAAATTGCAGAGCCTTTTGTGCCACGGATAATAATTGACGTAATAAAAATGATAATGAGAATTGCGGGAAGGTTAATCCATCCATTTGTAATGGAGCCATCGGCAAGAGTAATTTTTTCGAAAGGAGAAGCCACGAGTTGTGTGGGCAGATGAATATTGTATTTGCTTAAAAACCTTACCAAATATTGCGACCAACTGATCGAAACCGTTGCCGCGCCAACGGAATATTCAAGAACTAAGTCCCACCCAATGATCCATGCAAAAAATTCTCCTACGGTTGCGTAAGCGTAGGTGTAGGCACTTCCGGCTACCGGAACCATGGAAGAGAACTCCGCATAACATAAAGCACTAAAAGCGCAACCAACGGCTGCAATGATAAACGACAATGTCACCGCAGGACCAGCATTGTTTGCTGCAGCAATTCCTGTCAAAGAAAATAACCCGGCACCGATAATCACCCCAATGCCCAGTGCTGTCATTTCAAGCGGACCGAGACTTCGTTTGAGAGATGAACCTCCTGTTTCAGAAGCTTCACTTTGTAAAGACGCAATGGATTTTCTAATCATGATTCGATTTAAGGCTGGCAAATATAGTCTATTGAATTTATGGGGCTTAGATCGAGTTTCAAGTAGGTTAGGCTTCGCCAACACCACTCGAATGAACCATCGTAAAAAATTTCAACCAGATCGCACTAAAGATTAGTTGGAAAATCCAAACACTACCACCAAAATTTCTCCCGCTATGCCTCGGTCATTTTTTACCAATGGATTTTAAGTTTTTGAAATTCGACCAATCAAATCACCTGAATACCACTGGCACAAACGTATGATCTCTCCATAGGACATTCAACTTGAATTTTGTTATTTGCTTGGATCAAAAACTTTCCGTCATTTTTATAAACCCAAAACTTCATGAAACGCAATTTTATTTTATTTGTGATTCTCTCTTGTTTCTTGTGGAGTGTTAACACTCAAGCACAGAAGAAGGGAAAAAAGGATACAAAGCCTGCGCCTGTTGCTACGAAAACAGATACTGCTAAAAGCAGGCCAACTTCAGGACCGCAGCCTTATAAAAAATTCATCACCACAAAAACAAAGACACAAAAAGGATTATTCACGGTTCATAAAATAGGAAATGATTACTACTTCGAAATCCCAGACAGTTTAATTGATCGCGAGTTCATAGCCATAACTCGTATAGCAAAGGCTCCTACTGGTGCAGGCTATGGCGGTGAAGAAGAAAACCGCCAAGTGTTGCGTTGGGAGAAAGGACCGAACAATAAAATATTTTTGAGAGCAGTGCTTCATCTCAACGCAAGTTCTGACCCAGAGAAGCCCATTACACTCGCTGTAAAAAATTCTAATCTTGATCCCATTGCAGCAGTTTTTGAAATCAAATCCATTCGCAAAGACACCTCAGTGGTGATTAACGTAACCGATTTTTTCAAAGGTGACAATCAAATTATTGCGTTGGATCCCTCAACGAAGCGTGTTTATAATCTAACCAATCTTCAAAGTGATCGATCGTACATTCAAAACATGAAGTCTTTTCCAATCAATACCGAAGTGCGAATGGTAAAGACATACACGTCAGTGTTGCCACCACCTTCAATGATGCCAAGTCCTTTTCCTAACATAGTGCTGCCGGCTGGTGCGAGCGCTGGTGTGGTTACTTTGGAAATAAATTCATCGATGATTATTCTCCCAAAAACTCCAGCCCGGAAAAGATTATTTGATAATCGCGTTGGTTTTTTTGCAACCGGCTATACCGTTTTTGGCGAAGAGTCGCAGCGATCAGAAACTGAAGTTTTTGCCGTGCGTTGGAAACTCGAACCAAAGTCAGCAGAAGACATTGAAAGAATGAAAAAGGGTGAGTTGATCGAACCCAAGAAACCAATTGTGTATTATATCGATCCGGCAACGCCAGTGAAATGGAGAAGCTATTTGAAGCAAGGAATTGAAGATTGGCAAAAAGCATTTGAGCAAGCGGGATGGAAAAATGCGATCCTTGCCAAAGAAGTTGATCCAAAAGATTCTATCAGCACAGAAGATGCGCGCTATTCATTCATTCGTTATTTCGCATCGAATGTTCAGAATGCTTACGGACCAAACGTAAACGATCCACGCTCAGGCGAAATTCTAGAGAGTCATATTGGGTGGTATCATAACGTAATGAATTTACTCAACGATTGGTACACTATCCAAACTGGAGCTGTTGATCCTCGGGCGCGCAAGAAAAAATTTGATGATGAACTGATGGGGCAGTTAATCCGGTTCGTAGCAGCACACGAGGTTGGTCATACACTTGGACTTCGTCACAACTTTGGATCAAGTCATTCTACGCCTGTAGAAAAACTGCGCGACAAAGCTTATATTGAAAAATATGGACACACACCTTCCATCATGGATTACGCCCGATTCAATTATGTTGCACAACCTAAAGATGGCGTGACCACGCTATTCCCCAACATTGGTATTTATGATAAGTGGGCCATTGAATGGGGCTACAAACCCATCTTCAACACTAAGAGCTCAGAAGATGACAAAAAGATTTTGAACAAGTGGGTACTATCGCACGCAGATGATCCTAAGTATTGGTTTGGTTCAGAAATTAATCCTTACGACCCACGCTCACAAAGCGAAGACCTAGGAGATAATGCAATGATAGCCAGCGAATATGGAATCAAAAACCTAAAGCGCATTTTGCCGAATTTGAACGGATGGTATAGTGAAGAGGCTGAGAAGTACAACACCCTTGATGAAATGTACAATCAGTTGGTGATTCAATACCGCAGGTACATGGGGCACGTTACAAAATATGTTGGTGGAATTTACGAGACCCCGAAAACAACTGAACAACCCGGAGTAGTGTTTGAACCGACTCCAAAAAATTTACAAAAAGATGCAGTTGCCTTTTTGAATAAACAATTGTTTGAAACACCGACCTGGATGTTCGATCAAAATGTACTTAGCCGCATTCGCCCGGGCTCTGGAGTAGAGACTGTACGTAGTATGCAAGAAGCTACGCTGAATAGCATTTTCGATTATGGAAGAATGCAGCGCCTAATTGAATCGAGTGCAATCAATTCAAATGCATACTCATTGGATGATATGTTTACTGATTTGCGCAAAGGAATTTGGGGCGAGCTTGCTTCGAAAAAAACAATCGATAATTTCAGGAGGAACTTGCAAAAAGTGCATGTTGAAAAATTGATTTCACTTTTGAATCCTCAGTCAGATAACCGCCCAAGTTTTAATTTCAACAGCCCGTTCTTTCCGGCATCACCGCCATCGCCAGTGGCTGATCCAAAGAAGAGCGATGTAATTTCATTGGTGCGTGCTCAGCTCGTGCAACTGCAAGGAGAGATCAATGCATCGATTCCTGCATTCACAGATAAAATGAGTCGTTATCATTTACAAGATGTAAACGCAAGGATTAAACAGGCGCTTGAGCCGAAGTAGCAGATCCGTTTTAGAAATAAAGGTGTCACGTAAAACAATTGCCATGAAAAATAAACTCAAAACAACAGCGCTGATTGCCGCCATTATGTTAATATCTTTTTCATTTCGCGAGGAGACAATGTTGGAGCGTAAAGACACGATGATCAAAGCTTGGGAGAGAGCGAAAGCTTACACCAAAGAATACCTTGATGCTGCTACGCAAGAAGTTTATGATTTTAAACCGACACCGGAGATGCGAAGTTTTGCTGAGCAGATGCAGCACCTCGCGGTTGATAATTATAAAATTGTAAAGGAGGCAACTGCTGGAGTGACAACCATTTCAAATTACAAGGACATTGAAAAAACTCCGCTAAAAGGAAAAGCAGAAATAACTGATGCCGTTATGGAGAGCTATGATTTCGCCATCGTTACAATTAAAAATTTGGATGAAGCAAAATGGAATATTTCAGTGAAAATGTTTAACCGATGGGAAACAACGGTTGAAGATGGTTTAGCGAAAGCATTCGAGCACCAAACACACCATCGCGGTCAAACTACGGTTTATCTCAGACTGAAGGGAATTAAACCTCCTTCAGAGAAGTTGTTTTGAAAATCAAATCGATAAAATGAAAAGGGAATCCATTTTGGATTCCCTTTTTTTTGTTGGCAGAGGAGGAGGGATTCGAACCCCCGGACCGCGTGAACGGTCTCCGGTTTTCAAGACCGGTGCAATAAACCACTCTACCACTCCTCTTTGTACCCAATTTGCTCGTCTGCTATAGACCAAGTTTAATTTGGGACTGCAAAAGTAATCGGAAAAAATAAAATTCAAAGACGCTATTGAAAAGATTTAGCGCTCCTTAAAGAACGATGATGCTGGTTAACGGCCTCCACTTTTTTGGCGTAATGCAAACTTGCATTGATTTCGTATCCAAATAAAAGGATGAGCGTGATCAGTTGCACCCATGCCATCAATGCAATGAGCGCACCAATTGAGCCATACACTTTGTTGTAACTACCGAAATTGGTGATGTAATATGAAAACCCATACGATACGCCCAGCACGGATAAAGTTGCAATCGTTGATCCAATGGAAAAAAAACTCCAATTGTAATGCACTGCGGGGCCGAAATAATAAACGCACGAAATGGCAATAAAGAAGACGATGAAAATAACAATGAAACGCAGTGCCATCAAAAGATAGATGGTGTATTGATCTAATTTTAAATGACTGAAATGCTCAAGGTTAGCAGTAACGTAGTTTAAAACGATTTGCCCAACAATCAGCAATGCGATGGCAAGTAGTAACACAAGCGCCAACATAATTGTCAACCCCAAAGCAGTTAACCTCATACGAAACCAATTTCGTTTTTCAACTGTGCGATAGCATGCATTGAATGCACGCATCAGTGCGGCCATGCCGTTAGTGGACAAATACAATGCAAGGATGAAACCAAAAGTAAGCAAGCCGCCACGGTGTATGCTTATAATATCAATTACTGTAGTAGATATGGCAGCGTACATATTTGGCGGAGTCACTTCTTGTAAAAACTCCATGATGGTTGCCGTGGTGATTTCGGGAAAGTACGTTGAAACGTAAGGAATAAGTGTAAACAAAAATATGATGGCTGGAAAAATGGCAAGAATAAAATTGAATGCCACACCATATGAACGGTCCGTGATTTCATCTTCGCTGATGTTGTAGATGAATATTTTTAAAAATTTGTAGAGCGAAAGATTGCCATGCCTCTTGAACTTGATGCGCTTCAGCCAATTTCTTGTGACCCGTGCTGAGTGAACTCTTAATATCCGTTTGCCTACTGCGTGTTTCATTCAAAAAACGGTTTCAATACTTTTTGAAAATGCTCTGGTGGACGACACGGCTTTCCGGTTTTTTTATTGACAAATGCCAGCAACGTTTCGCCCTGGTTAAGCAACTGGTTTGCCGCATTAAAAATTTCATAGGTAAAAGTAATGCGCACCGAGGGTAAATCATGAATGGTGGTTACAATTCTCAATTCGTCATCGTAAAAGGCGGGGGCGAAAAATTTCGATTTATTTTCTAATACCGGCATCATCACTCCGCCATCTTCCAATT